>JASHYA010000306.1 GCA_030043315.1 Acidimicrobiales bacterium | reverse complement strand
GACGGGATGACGATGGTGGAGATGGATGGCCTGCCGTCCCCGTCTCTCGCGGTGACCGCGGTGACCGTGACGAACGCGGTGATGTCCGTCCCCGAGTTGGTGATGAACGCCTTCGAGCCGTTGACCACCCACTCCTGGCCGTCGCGCGCCGCGGTCGTGCGCGTTGCCAGGGCGTCCGAGCCACCACTCGGCTCGGTCAGGCCGAACGCGCCGAGCGCCCTGCCTGAGCACAGGTCGGGGAGCCAGCGCTTCCTCTGTGTCTCGGTGCCGAATCGGTAGACGGGCATCGCGCCGAGCCCGACGGCCGCTTCCAGCGTGATCGCGACCGACGAGTCGACGCGCGCGAGCTCCTCGAGCGCGAGACACAGTGCGAAGTAGTCGCCGCCCATGCCGCCGTACTCCTCGGGGAAGGGCAGTCCGAAGAGGCCCATCCCGGCCATCTTCTCGACGAGGGAGTAGGGGAAGGCCTTCTTCTCGTAGTACTCGGCGATGACGGGCGCGACCTCGTCGCGCGCGAACCGGCGGACCGTCGCTCGGAGCTGCTCGTGCTCCGCGCTCAGCCCTCCCGGCGCGGTCGGGGTCACCGCTCGGCCTCCGGCATGTCTCTTCTCGCGTCTTGCGCGGCGTGCTCCGAGTCCGCCTCCGACTCCTTGCGGGTCGCGGTCGGGTCCTCCTGGCCCCGCGGGCCGGCGAGCGCCTGGACCACCTTCGACGGGCTCGGCCGTCCGAGCCGGGCCGCGATCCACACCGACGTCTCGACGAGACGGTCGAGGTCCACCCCCGTCTCGACCCCGGCCCCGGCGAGCGCCCAGCAGAGGTCCTCGGTGGCGAGGTTGCCGGTCGCGCTCTTGGCGAACGGGCAGCCGCCGATCCCCCCGGCAGAGGAGTCGACGGTCGCAACCCCGCAGGCCAGCGCCGTCATGGTGTTGGCCAGCGCCTGGCCATAGGTGTCGTGGAAGTGCACGGCGAGACGCGCCGGGGGGACGCCGACGCGTGCGAGCGCGTCCAGCAGGTCGACGACCTGGCCGCCAGTCGCCACTCCGATCGTGTCCCCGAGACTCACCTCGTCGGCACCCAGCTCGAGCAGGCGTTCGCACACCGAGACGACGTCGGTCTCGCGCACGACACCCTCCCAAGGGTCGCCGAAGCACATCGACACGTAGGCCCGAACGCCCATCCCCTCCGCCTTCGCCTCGGCGACGACGGGGGCGAGCATCTCGAGCACCTGGGCGCGTGACCGGTTCAGGTTCTTGCGCGCGAACGTCTCGGTCGCACTCGCGAAGACGCACACGTCGCGCACGCCACACGAGCGCGCGCGCTCGAACCCGGCGAGGTTCGGGACGAGCACCGGCAGGTGGAGGTCACTCCGCGCACGGAGGGGGACGAGGAGCGAGAAGACCTCTTCTGCGTCGGCGAGCTGCGGCACCCAGGCGGGATTCACGAAGCTGGTGGCCTCCACGGTCGTGAGCCCGGCGCCGACGAGACGGGTCACCAGCTCCGCCTTCAGGGGGGCGGGAATGATCGAAGGCTCGTTCTGCAGCCCATCTCGCGGCCCGACCTCCCAGATCCGTACCTGCGCCGGCAGGTCCGCCCGCCGGTGCACGACAGGCAGGGCCGGGCGGACCTTGGTGACGTTGGTCGCGGTGGTGGCGGTGGTGGCGGTGGTGGCGGTGGTGACAGTGGTGGTGGCGTCGCTGGCGTCGGCAACGGTCATCCTCATGCACCTCCCTCGTCGCCGACGACCTTCTCGTCCCCCGCGTCGGGCTCCACGACCGCGAGTAGCTCGTCGAGGCGAACGGGCTGGCCGGGGTGAACGAGGAGCTCGGTCACGACGCCGTCCGCGAGCGCGACCACGGCGTGCTCCATCTTCATCGCCTCGACCGCGACAAGCGGCTGTCCGGCACGCACGGCCTCCCCGACGCTTACGTGCACGGCGACGACCACCCCGGGCATCGGGCTCGTGACCGGACCGCGCGCGTCCCCGGTGCCGACCCGCTCGCCGCGCGCCGTGCGGTCCGGGGCGAAACGCCACGCGTCGCCCCGGCGCCCGACCCAGATCCCGTCGCCGTCGGTCGCCGTGCGCCACACCGCGCTCGTGCCGTCGATCGTCACCGAGAGGCACGACAAGCCCGCCTGCGACGACTCGGGTGCCTGGGATGCCGCCGATGCCCCGGCTCGAAGAGGTGCGCGGGAGGCCTGGCCCGCCCTCGGCGCACCGGACACCTCCAGTGGCGTCAACGGCGCGGCACGCACCAGGAGCGGCGGCCCGCAGTCGACGTGCACCGTCGCACCGTCGCGCAGCGAGCCACGCACGGTCACGGAGATGGCTCGGCCACCGAGGCGGAAGGCGGCGGACCACGCCCGTGGCCCGGCAACCGACCAGCCGTCGACCGCGTCCCAGGGGTCGACGGCCCCACCGGCAGGTTCGAGCCCCGCCGCCAGGCGACACGTCGCCGCCACCGCAGCGTCGCGGCTGTCGAGGTCGTCCGGCGCGGCGAGCTCGCCGAGCGTGCGGTCGACGAGTCCGGTGTCGAGCCGGCCGGAGACCACGTCCGGGTGGGCGAGCAGCCGGGTGAGGTACCCGACGTTCGTCGTGACGCCGAGAACCGTCATGTGCTCGAGGGCGGCACGCAGCCGGTCGAGGGCCTCGGTGCGCGTGCAGCCCGAGGCGATGACCTTCGCGAGCATCGGGTCGTAGCGGGTTCCCACCGTCGCCCCATGCGCGAGCGCCGAGTCCACGCGCACACCGGGTCGCGCGGTGGGCTCGTCGAGCAGGAGCACCGTGCCGCTGGCTGGGAGGAAGCCTCGCAGAGGGTCCTCCGCGTACACCCTCGCCTCGACGGCGTGGCCGCCGGGCGCCACCGCCCGCCGCCCGAGCGGCAGGGGTTCACCCGCCGCGACCCGCAGCTGCCACTCGACGAGGTCGATGCCCGTCACCGCCTCGGTGACGGGGTGCTCGACCTGCAGGCGGGTGTTCATCTCCAAGAAGAAGTACTCGTCAGGCCGGTCCCCCGCCACGACGAACTCGACGGTTCCCGCCCCGACGTAGCCGCAGGCCCTGGCGACGTCGACGGCGCTCTCGGTCATCGCCGCCCTCGTCGCGTCGTCGAGGAATGGCGATGGGCTCTCCTCGACGATCTTCTGGTGGCGACGCTGCAAGCTGCATTCGCGCTCGCCGAGGTGGACCACGGTGCCCAGCGCATCGGCGAACACCTGGACCTCGACGTGGCGAGGCCGCTCGACCCACCGCTCGGCGAGAAGGGTGCCGTCGCCGAAGGCGCCTTCGGCCTCGCGACGTGCCGCCGCGATCTGCAAGAGCAGGTCCTCTGCCGCGGTGACCCGCCGCATGCCCTTCCCACCGCCCCCGGCCGCCGGTTTCAACAGCACCGGGAGCCCCAGCTCGAGTGAGGCCGCCGCCAGCGCGTCGTCGTCCATACCCGGGCGGCCGGCACCCGGCACGACCGGCACACCAGCCGCTGCGACGATCCGTTTCGCGCGGATCTTGTCCGCCATGGCTTCGATCGCCTCCGGGGGCGGCCCGACCCAGATCAGTCCTGCGTCGATGACCGCGCGTGCGAAGGTCGCGTCTTCGGAAAGGAAGCCGTAGCCGGGATGGACGGCGTCCGCACCGGCGGCCTTCGCTGAGGCGACGATCGAGACCGTGTCGAGATATCCGTCGACCGCGACGGCCAGGTCCGCGGCGAGGACGTGCGGGGCACCCGCATCGTCCGGCGCGTAGACGGCGATCGAGCGGAGGCCGAGCGAGGCGAGCGTACGGCACACGCGCACCACGATCTCGCCACGGTTGGCGACGAGGACCGAACGGATCGAGCCGATCACATCCGGAAGACGCCGTAGCCGACGTCGTCGAGCGGCGCATTTGCCGCGACCGAGAGGCCGAGCCCGACGACGCGTCTCGTGTCGAGCGGGTCGATCACGCCGTCGTCCCAGATGCGCGCCGTCGAATAGTAGGGGTTCCCCTGTTCCTCGTACTGCGCGCGCAGCGGGGCCTTGAAGGCCTCTTCCTCCTCCGCGCTCCAACTCTCCCCCCGCGCTTCGATCTGGTCCCGCCTGACCGTCGCGAGGACCGACGCCGCCTGCTCGCCTCCCATCACCGAGATCCGGGCGTTCGGCCACATCCAGAGGAACCGCGGGCCGTAGGCACGACCGCACATCGAGTAGTTGCCCGCGCCGAAGCTGCCTCCGATCACGACGGTGAGCTTCGGGACGCGCGCGCACGCGACCGCCGTCACCATCTTCGCCCCGTGCTTGGCGATTCCCCCGGCCTCGTAGTGGGGGCCGACCATGAAGCCGCTGACGTTCTGGAGAAAGAGGAGCGGAACTCGACGCCGATCGCACAGCTCGATGAAGTGCGCGCCTTTCTGCGCCGACTCGGAGAACAGGATGCCGTTGTTCGCCACGACGCCCACCGGGTGCCCGAAGATGCGCGCGAACCCGCAGACGAGCGTCGGCCCGTACTCCGCCTTGAACTCCAAGAACCTCGAGCCGTCGACCAGTCGCGAGATCACCTCGTGCACGTCATAGGGGGTGCGCAGGTCGGCCGGGACGACGCCGTACAGCTGCGCGGGATCGACAGCGGGCTCCTCGGTCACCTCGACGTCCCAAGGGCGAGGCGCACGTGGCGCGAGGGTCGAGACGATCTCGCGCACCATGGTGAGCGCGTGGTGGTCGTCGTCCGCGAGGTGGTCGGTGACCCCCGAGCGGCGGGCGTGGAGCTCGCCACCGCCGAGCTCCTCCGCCGACACGACCTCTCCGGTCGCGGCCTTCACGAGTGGAGGTCCGCCGAGGAAGATCGTGCCCTGGTTCCGCACGATGATCGCCTCGTCGCTCATCGCGGGCACGTAGGCACCGCCCGCCGTGCAGGACCCGAGGACGGCCGCGATCTGCGCGATTCCCTTCTCCGACATCGTGGCCTGGTTGTAGAAGATGCGACCGAAGTGCTCACGGTCCGGGAAGACCTCGTCCTGGTGCGGCAGGTAGGCGCCACCCGAGTCGACGAGGTAGATGCAGGGCAGGTGGTTCGCCAGCGCGACCTCCTGTGCCCGCAGATGCTTCTTCACCGTCAACGGGTAGTACGTGCCCCCCTTCACCGTCGGGTCGTTGACGACGACGACGCACTCCCTCCCGGCGACCCGCCCGACGCCGCAGATGATCCCGGCGGCGGGTGCCTCGTCCTCGTAACAGCCCGTGGCGGCCAGCGGCGACAGCTCGAGGAAGGGCGACCCGGGATCGACGAGGTGTGCGAGGCGGTCCCTCGGCAGCAGCTTCCCCCGCTCCACGTGACGGCGGCGGGCCGACGGCGGGCCGCCCTGGGCGACCTGGTCGAGCCGAGCCCGGAGGTTGGCGACGAGCTCCCTGTGGCGAGCGTCGTTCTGGGCGAAGGCCTCCGAGGTCGGGTCCACCGTCGAACGGAGGAGAGGGAGCGGAAGGGAGAGCGGCACCCGCGCCACCTGGGCCATCGCCTCCCTATGTTAGCGATCGCTAACTTCGCGCGCTACCGTCGGGGCGTGCCGACCACGACGAGCAGGCGCCCCGGCGGCCGCGGCGGACGCGGCGGCCGCGGCGGACGCAGGCAGCAGATTCTCGGCTGTGCCGCACAGCTGTTCGCCACCAGGGGCTTTCACGGCGTCTCGGTCGACGACCTCGGCGCCGCAGCGGGAGTGACCGGCCCGGCCCTCTACCGCCATTTCCGCGCGAAGGAGGACATCCTCGCCGAGCTCTTGGTCGGCGTGAGCGAGCGGCTGCTCGACGGGGGCCGCCGCCGTGTCGAGGGAGCAGAGGATGCGGCACGCGCGCTCACCGCGCTGGTCGAGTTCCACGTGGACTTCGCATTGGACGAGCCCGACGTCATCACCGTCCAGGAGCGGGATCTCGCGAGCCTGCCCCCCGGCGCCAACCGGTCGGTGCGCGCGCTACAGCACGAGTACGTCTCGGTCTGGGCGGACGTCGTCGAGCGCGTCTGCGGCTGCAGCAGGGAACGGGCGGTCGCGGCTGCGCACGCCGCCTTCGGTCTCATGAACTCGACGCCGCACTCGGCGCGCCTGCCCCGAGCCCAGATGGGAGCGATGCTGCGCGAGATGGCGGACGCGGCGTTGCGCGCGGCGGGCCGTGCAGCCTGACGGGCCAGGACTGGCCTTCTTCACCCCGACGCCGCTCCGACCAGGGACTCGCCGGCCGGCGCCCCAAAAGGTACCCTGCGGAAGCTACTTCCCGATGGGGATCGTGGACGGTGGCTCGGGGACGAGGAGCTCGGGTTCCGTCGCCGCCTGGACCTCCTCGGCGGTGACCCCTGGCGCCACCTCTCGCAGGACCAGCCCGAACGGCGTCACGTCGATCACCGCCAGGTCGGTGACGATCCGGTCCACGACGCCGGCCCCGGTGAGAGGAAGCGAGCACCGGTCCACGATCTTGTGTGAGCCGTCCTTGGCGACGTGGTCCATGGTCACGATCACGCGGCCGACGCCGTGGACGAGGTCCATCGCGCCGCCCATGCCCTTCACCATCTTCCCGGGGATCATCCAGTTTGCGAGATCGCCCTCGGCCGAGACCTGCATCGCACCGAGCACCGCAGCATCGACGTGCCCGCCACGGATCATCCCGAAGGAGAGCGAGGAATCGAAGAACGATGCTCCGGGCTCGACCGTCACCGTCTCCTTCCCGGCGTTGATCAGGTCGGGGTCCTCGTCGCCCTCGAACGGGTAGGGACCGACCCCGAGGATCCCGTTCTCGCTCTGCAGCACGACGTGGACCCCCGGTGGGAGGTGGTTCGAGATGAGCGTCGGCATGCCGATGCCGAGGTTGACGTACTCCCCGTCGAAAAGGTCCATCGCCGCGCGGGCGGCGATCTGCTCGTGCGAGAGGCTCATGCTGCGTCCTCCCCCCGAGCCGGCACGTCTGCGGTGCCGGGGCGCCGGCGGACGGTGCGCTTCTCGATGAACTTCTCGCGAGCCCTGTCCGCCTGGACGACGCGCTGGACGAAGATGCCGGGCAGGTGGACCGAGACCGGGTCGAGCGTCCCCACGGGCACCAGCTCCTCGACCTCTGCGATGGTCACACGCCCGGCCATGGCGCAGAGAGGGTTGAAGTTCCGGGTGGCCAGGTCGAAGACGAGGTTGCCGGCCGTGTCACCCCTGCTGGCGCGAACGAAAGCGAAGTCGGTGGTGATGGCACGCTCGAGCACGTACCCGCGGCCGTCGAACTCGCGGACCTCACGCGGCGGCGAGGCGACCGTGACCGTCCCGTCGGGGGCGTAGCGCCACGGCAGGCCGCCCTCGGCGATCAACGTGCCCACGCCCGCGGGCGTGTAGAAGGCCGGGATCCCGCAGCCGCCCGCCCGCAGCCGCTCGGCCAAGGAGCCCTGCGGGATGAGCTCCACCTCGAGCTCGCCGGCGAGGAACTGGCGGGCGAACTCCCGGTTCTCCCCGACGTAGGAGCCCGTCACCCGTGCGACGCGACGCCGGTCGAGCAGGCGGCCGAGCCCCCAGCCGTCCACGCCGCAGTTGTTGGAGACGACGGCGAGGTCCGTCGCGCCGTTCTCCACGATCGCGTCGATGAGGTCCACGGGCACGCCGCACAACCCGAACCCGCCGACTGCCAACGACGCCCCGTCGGCGACGTCCGCGACCGCCGCCGGCGCGCTGTCGACGACCTTGCTCAACGCCATGCTTCCTCCCCACAGTTCGACACTCGATGTTCCACGCACAGTTGTCGCGAGAAGCTCCTGCGCGCGGCCGGGGGGCCGAGCCCGGCGGGACCCCTGATGCGGGTCAGCGCCCTGCCCACTCGGGCGCACGCCGCTCGGCCATGGCCCGCACTCCTTCGGCGAAGTCTGCGCTCCCGGCGAGCTCCATCTGCGCGGCAGCCTCCGTCTGCATCGCCTCCCAGACGTCGTCTGCGAATGTGGCCCGCAGCGTGCGGCGGATGGCCCGGACGGCGAGCGGCCCCCGTGACGCCAGCTCACCGGCGAGCTCGACGGCACCTTCGAGGAGGCGAGCGCCGGTTACCAGGCGATCACAGAGGCCCACGGCCAGAGCGGCCTCGCCGCGCAGTGTTCCTCCGCAGAGGAGGAGCTCCAGGGCACGCTGCCGGCCGACCACCGCGGGCAGGGTCACGGTCATGCCGAAGCCGTGGTGAAAGCCGAGCCGCGCGAAGTTGCAGTCGAACCGGGTCTCCGGCGTCGCCACCCGGAAATCCGCAGCCAGCGCGAGCCCGAGCCCGCCGCCGACGGCCGCGCCCTGGACGGCGGCCACGAGCGGCAGCTGCGTACGGAAGAGCCTGATGCCCTGTTCGTAGAGGGTCAAAGGCGCGCGCGAGGGGTCCTGCGCTCCGCCGTCGAGCCTGGCTCCCGCGCAGAAGTGCTTGCCCTCGGACCGCAGGACCACGGCACGGCTGGTGCCGTCGGTGTCGATCTCTTCCAGCGCGTCCGCCAGACGTGAGATCAGGCCCGCGTCGAAGTAGTTCGCAGGAGGCCGATGGAGCCCGACGACCGCGACGTGGCCGTCGCGTTCGACCGAGACA
>JASHYA010000305.1 GCA_030043315.1 Acidimicrobiales bacterium | reverse complement strand
TCCTCGGGGCTCGTCGCCTCGAGGGGCGAAGCGCGCCGGACCATCGCTCAGGGCGGTGCCTACGTGAACAACCGGCGCGTCGACGACGCCGAACGGGTGCTCGGCCCAGGCGACCTCCTCCACGACCGCTACGTGGTGCTGCGGCGCGGACGGCGCGACTACCACCTGCTCGTCGCGCGATGACCGCGACGACCGGGCCGTTCGTCTCGGGCGGTCAGTGGTGATCAACAAGGTGTGGCTCGTGCTCGGGGCGTTCGTGGTCGTCGCGGCGGGAGTCGTGGCCTTCGTCTCGCTCAACCACGGCGTGTCGGGCACCCCGGCGCAGCGCCTGCAGACGTGGGTGAGCAGCACGAACCTCGGCCAGGACGTCGGTACGCTCGAGGGTGACGGGACCGACGTGCACAAGGCGCTCGCCGCCGGCAAGGGCATCGACGCCGTGCACACGGTGTGCGAGGCGATGGCGACCGACGCGCAGACATACAACGACACACTGCCATCGCCCGACACAACGGTCACCCAGCTCCTCGCGCGCGCCTACGGCCTCGAGTACGACGCCGCCGAATCCTGCTACCGCGCGCAGTCGACCGGCGCGCGGCAGCTCACGGTGTCCCGGCGGGACCGGGCCAAGGCGCAGATCCTCTTCGGCGAGGTGCTGCACCGGGTCCGGGTGGTCACCGGGGGCACCGTGCCCACGACGACGACCACCCCGCCGCCGGTCACAACAGGGATCCTGTGATGGCCGGCGACGGCGCGGACGCCGCCGCCGGAGGGATCGACGACAGGCTCCGGCGCAGAGTCCTCTGGGCGATGCCGAGCGGCCTCTACGTCGTGGGGAGCGCGGCGGGCGGGAGGGTGAACCTCATGACCGCCAACCTCGCGATCCAGGTCGCGATCGAGCCCAAGCTCGTCGGCGTCGCGATCGACGCGACCTCCGTGACCCACGGGCTGATCGCGGCGGGAGGCTCCTTCTCGTTGAGCCTCCTTGCGCGCGAGCAGCGGGCCGTCGTCCGGCGGTTCGTGAAGCCGGTGCCCGAAGAGGAGATCGTGACCGGAGACGGCGTGGTCGTCTCTCTGGCGGGCGAGGCGGTCGAGGTGCACGCGACGGGCGCGCCGGTGCTCGCCTCCGCCGTGGCCTGGCTCGACTGCGCGGTCCGGCACCGCCTGGCGCTCGGCAGCCACGACCTGTTCGTGGGCGAGGTCGTCGCCGTCGGCGGCCCCGAGGGGGACGTGCCTCCGGTGCTCCGGATGGAGGACACCCGCATGAGCTACGGCGGTTGACGCCGGCGGTGACCGGCGCGGCGTGAAGGCGGCGCGGAGTGGAGGCGGAGTGACGTGAAGGCGGCGCGGCGTGAAGGCGGCGTGGTGGCGGGGGTCCGGTCAGTGCGGCCGGAGGTCGACCCGCAGCGTGAGGATCCCCTCGTCGAGCGTCGCCTCGGCGTCGCCGATCATCGCGAAGTCCATGTAGTCGAGCTGTGCCTGCTCCCTGAACCGCTGCCGCTCCGGGCCCTCCACCGGCGGGAGGCCACGCGCTCGCACGGCCCGAGCCCGTTCACGGAATCGCGCGACCATCGCGTCCGGGTCGAAATCCATCGTTGCACCAGCTTAGGAGGGGGGCGCGGACTTCGCACACGTCGGGAGGCGACCGGTGGCGGTCCTGCGAACGACTACAATGGCTGAGCGGCCGGGCGTTCGCCGATTGCGGCGGAGCGGTGCGGCCCGGGTCGTCTACATGGCCCCCGGCTCGGTCGAGCAAGCGTCTCGGGCCCGGGCGGGCAGCAAGGGAGTGGTCGTGAAGAAGGGACGCCATCGGCGCTTCGAAGAAGCGCGAAGCCTCAAGCGTTCGGTCACCACCGCCGGGGAGCGGTGCCCGGAGTGCGGAGCCGAGCCCGAGGATGTCCACGCGTCGTGGTGCCTCGCGGAAGAGGACCAGTACGACCGGATCCTCGGTTCGCTCGCACCCTCGCACGACGACTGGGAGCGCGACCCGCTCGACGACTGAGACGTCGGCGACCGGCAGGTACGGGCCGGAGGGGTCCCGTCAGCCGCGTCCGTCGCGGCGGCGGACCGCAGGGTGCGGGAGCGGGACCCGCACGCGGCGTTTGCGGTCCTCGAGGTAGGTGTGGAGCGTGCGGTAGACCTTCTTGCTGGTCAGCTCGGCGAGCTCGTCGGCCATCTCCTCGTACACGGGCTTCGTCCCGACGAACGCCTCCTTGGACTCGGTGCACCACCACGCGAACTCCTGGCCCCCGGCTCCCCAGTGACGCCGGTCCCACTGACCGACCGACGAGGTGACGTGGCCGTCGTCGGCGACCTGGTCCTCCCGGCGGAGCGGCAGCTGCCAGCAGACCTCGGGTTTCAGGTCGAGGGGGCGCTCGCCCCGCTCCAGCGCCACCTGGTGCAGCGCGCAGCCCGGCCCGGTGGGGAACCCGGGACGGTTGAGGAAGATGCACGCGCCGTCGACGAGCCGGGTGACGGTCTCACCCCGCTTGGTGGTGCGCGTGATCCCCTTCTTCAGCGCACGGCCACGGAACTGCCACTCCTCGTCGGTCAGCGTCGATGCGGCTCGTTCGATCCGCCGGACGTCGTCGTCATCGACGAAGTGCGCCCCGTACGAGCAGCACCCGTGGACCAGCTCGGGGGCGGGCTCGGTGAGCACCCCCTGGCAGCCCCTGCCGTAGATGCACGTCCAGCGGCTCGTGAGGAAGGTGACGTCGAAGACCCAGGTCCGGTCCTCGTCGGGGTCCTCGAAGCTCACCCATTCGTGCACGGGCACGGGGACGCCGCCGGTGGCCATGGCGCGGGACGATAGCCCGTACAATGGCGCGATGGCACGGATCGCACAAGAGCTCGCCGTCGTGACCCTGACGCCCGAGGCGCGTCAGGTCGTGCGCGAGGCGCTCGCGCAGGAACCGGACCCCGACCGTCTCGCGCTGTGGCTCGAGGTGCGCGGGGTACAGCACGCGCAGTTCGTCTACGACCTCTACTTCCAGGCCGGCACGGACGCGGGTGACGACGACGCCGTCTTCGACGACGACGAGCTCACCGTCGTCGTGCCGAAGTCGAGCATCGACCGGCTGCGCGGCGCGCGGCTCGAGTGGAACACGGAGGGCGAGGGTGGTCTCGTCCTCGTGAACCCCAACTCGCCCGCGCCAGAGGAGCTCGGCGTCCCCGCGGAGGTGATGGCGGCAGGTCTCGACGGCCCGCTCGGCAGTCGCGTGTCCACGGTGCTCGAGGAGGCGGTGAACCCTTCGATCGCCTCGCACGGCGGGCGCGCCGACCTGGTCGCGATGGACGAGAGCGGAGGCGTCGCGTACCTCCGGCTCTCGGGCGGCTGCCAGGGCTGTGCGATGTCCCGCATGACGCTGACGCAGGGCATCGAAGCGGCGCTCCGCGAGGAAGTGCCCGAGGTCACCCGGGTGGTCGACGTGACGGACCACGCGGGCGGCGCGAACCCCTACTACTGAGCACACCGTGACGGCATGGGGGGCGGTGGCCGTCTGTGCGGTCGGCGGGGGCGCGGCCGGCCCTTTCCTCGACGTGTTCGCGCGACGTGTCCGGCGGCCCGTCGCGTCTGAGGTCGCCCTTCCCGTCGTCGCCGACGCGTCCGCGGGCGGCGCTCCACCGCCGGCCGCCGGTGAGCCGGGAGCGGCGGTAGCCGAGGGGAGCCGTGCGCGCGGGTTCGCACTGCTCGAGGGGGGCGTCGTGGCGGTCGTCACCGCGGCCGCCTGTGCGCTCGCCGCTGTGCGGCTGGGCGCGGTCCCGGAGCTCGCCGCGTACTGCATGCTGGCGTGGGCGCTCGTGGTGGTCTCGATCACCGACTTGCGAACGGGCCTCGTCCCGCGCCGCGTCGTCTACGCCGCAGCGGTGGTCGTGGGAATCGGGCTGCTCGCCGCGTCCGCCGCGAACGGCACGTGGCGGCCGATGCTCGACGCGCTCATCGGAGGAGCGATCGGCTTCCTCGTCCTCGGCGCGGTCTGGTGGATCTCGCCGAAGGCGATGGGCTTCGGGGACGTGAGGCTCGCCGGGTTGTGCGGCGGCGCACTCGGCTGGCTCGGGTTCGCAGCTCTCTACCTCGGCTTCCTCGCGGCATTCGTCTCCGGCGCGCTCTTCGGCCTCGGGGTGCTGCTGACCCATGGCCGGCACCGGTTCCCGTTCGCGCCCGCGCTGGCGTTCGGCACGATGTTCGGCGTCCTCTGGGGGGTCTGGCTGGGGGGCCTCTGGCTCCACTTCCGCTAGTCGGCACCCGACGTCGGGTCGACGCGCTCAGAAGACGGCGGACGTGAGCGTCTTCGCGCGGTCTGCCAGACGGTGGCGGATCGGGCGGATGTCGACGTCGACGTCGTTCAGGCACCGCCCCGAGCCGCGTCAGCCGCCAGCGGGGCGTCTGTGTGGACCGGGGGCCGGGCGTCGCTCGGGTGCGCCACCGCTGTCGCCAGCAGCTCCAGGGAGCGCAGACGCCCTTCGTGGGTGGGCGACTGGAGGGCGACGATCACCTCGTCGACGCCGGCGTGGTCGGCGAAGGCAGCCAGCGCATCGACCACCTCGGCGGGCGTCCCCACCGCGGAATAGGTGAGCATCTGTCGGACCTGGGTGCCGGCCGGCGAGGCGAGCAGAGCGTCGGCCTCGTCGTCGGCGAGCGGCTGTCCCCGGGCGATCAGCCACACCGCTCGCCTGCGCAGCGTGGCGCGCAGCTCCGCGGCGGCCACCCCGGCGTCGTGGGCGACGATCACGTTCAGCCCGGCGATGACGTACGGGTACTCCTGCTGTGCTGACGGCCGGAACGTCCGCCTGTACAAGGACACGGCCTGTTCCAGGGCGCCAGGAGCGAAATGCGAGGCAAACGCATACGGCAGCCCGAGCAATGCGGCCAACTGCGCGCCGAACAGCGAGGACCCGAGGATGTACAGCGGGACATTTGCTCCCCGTCCTGGTATCGCGTGGACACCGGGGACGCGGGTGTCTTCGCTGAGGTAGCCCTGCAGCTCGAGCACGTCCTCGGGGAACCGGTCAGCCGCCGAAGGATCGCGGCGCAGCGCCGCCGTGGTGCCCGGGTCGGAGCCCGGCGCCCGCCCGAGCCCCAGATCGATGCGTCCGGGATGCAGCGACGCCAGGGTGCCGAATTGTTCGGCGATGGTCAGCGGGGCGTGGTTGGGGAGCATGATGCCGCCGGCGCCAACCCGGATGGTGCTCGTGTGGTCGGCGACGTGCCCGATGAGCACGCTGGTGGCCGACGAGGCGATCCGGGGCATGTTGTGGTGCTCGGCGTACCAGACGCGCCGGTAGCCGAGCGCCTCTGCTCGCTGGGCCAAGACGACGCTGGCGCGCAGGCTGTCGCCGGCGGACTCGCCGGGGCCGATGGGGGCCAG
>JASHYA010000304.1 GCA_030043315.1 Acidimicrobiales bacterium | reverse complement strand
TCTTCGTCGGGATCGCCGCGGCCGCTGCCGGAGAGAGCGGCCAGCTGGCGAAGTTCGCGACCATGGCCGAGCCACCGGAGTGGTACGTCGGCACGTCGCTCGTCGGCCTCTGGGTGGGGTTCTTCCTCGCCCCGTGGGTGGCGAGCAAGGCGCGGGGAACCGGCCGGTTCCTCCGCGACCTCGGCGTGCGGTTCCGGCTGGTCGACCTCGCCGGGATCCCGATCGGCCTGGGCGGGCAGTTCGTGCTCGACGCGCTCTACGCGCCGTTCCTTCCGCACCTGAAGCACTTCACAGCGCCGACCCAGAAGCTCGTCGGCGCGTCGCACGGATGGGGCTACCTCGTCATCGCCATCCTCACGGTCTGCGGCGCGCCCTTCTTCGAGGAGATCTTGTTCCGCGGCCTCGCGTTCAAGGCGCTCGCGCGTCTGTTCGCGCCCGCGACACCGAACCCGTCGCGTCGACGAGCCGTGGGGATCGTCGCGGCGGTTGCCGTCGACGGCGTCCTCTTCGGCCTCGCCCACTGGGAGCTGTACCAGTTCGCCGGGCTCGCCGTCTTCGGGATGCTGCTGGCGACCGTCAGCTACAAGACCGGCCGGCTCGGCATGAACATGGTGGCGCACGCCTCGTTCAACCTCGTTGCCGTCCTCGCGCTCCTCGCCAGCTCGGGCGGTGTCGTTCACTGACCCGGGGAGGCCCCCGTCGGGGACGGACGTCCCCGCGCGGCGCCTCCGCGTCTCGTTGACGCAGCGACGCGAGAACCAGCGCGCGACCGGGGCGACGGCGGACGCGCCGCCACCCCTGACACGGGGACTGGCATGGGAGGCGGACGCCGTCCCGATGCGTCCGACGACGACCGGCTGGGTCGCCCGGCGGGCACCCGGGCTCGCGACGGCGGCCGTCGTGGTGGCCGTCATCGCCGTGGTGCTCTGGCAGATGCACCTTCCGCTGCTGTTCACGGACACCACGACGACGGGAGGCGACACCGGCGCGCACTTCATGATGCCGTCGCTCTTTAACACCATCCTCTTCCCGCACCTCACCGGATGGGACCCGGGGTGGTACGACGGCTATCCGGCGTACACCTTCTACTTCGTCCTCCCCGACGTGCTCGTCGCGCTCGCCTCCCACGTCATCTCCTACGACGTCGCGTTCAAGCTCGCGACGGTCCTCGGTTCCGTCCTCCTCCCGATCGCCGCATGGGCCCTCGGCCGTCTGTTCGGGCTGCGCGCCCCGATTCCCGCAGCGCTCGCCGCCGCCACGCTCCCGTTCCTCTTCGATTACACGTGGACCATCTACGGGGGGAACCTCTTGTCGACCCTCGCGGGGGAGTACTCGTACTCCCTGTCGGTGGCCCTGCTGCTGGTCTTCCTCGGCCTGTTCGCACGTGGGATCCGGACGGGACGGCACCGAGCGTGGGCCGCGCTCACGCTCGCGCTGTGCGTGCTCGCCCACTTCGTTCCCGCGCTGCTCGCGCTCGCGGGTGCCGCCGTGCTCACCGGTGTCGAGCTGCTCCCGGCACGTTTCCGCCCGGACGACGACGAGGGCCAGGCACCCGGGGAGGCGCGGAGCCCTGCCGCCACGCTGTGGTGGGCCGGCTCGACGGTCGGCATCGGGCTCCTCCTCTCCGCGTGGTGGATCGTCCCCTTCGGGGCGCGCAACGCGCTCTCCACCTCGATGAACTACACGAAGGTCACCACCTACGTGTCCATCTTCTTCCCGAAGGCGGACCTCTGGGCGCTCGCGCTCGCCGGTATCGCCCTCGTGGTCGCTGTGGTCACGCGCAGCCGCTTCGGCCTCGTCGTCGCCGTGCTCGGTGGCATCTCGGCGCTCGTCGTGGTCGCCGATCCCCTCCGGAGCCTCTACAACGTCCGCTTCCTCCCGCTGTGGTTCCTCTGCGTCTACCTGATGGTGGGCTGGGTGGCCGGCGTGGGGATCGCCGCCTCCGCGCGCGCCGTGCGTCGCGCCCGTCTCCTGCGCTGGGTGACCACAGGTGCGGCCGCGGGCCGAAGGCCGCCGCGCCTCGCCCCGTGGGCACCGGGCGCGGTCGGCGGAGCCATTGTCGCGATCGTCGCCGCGCTCGCCGTCGTCGTGCCCCCCTTCCTCCCCGCGGTCGCGTCGTCGCTCCCCAAGATCGGGATCCAGCCCGGACCGAACCAGGTGACCGTGTGGTCGCGATGGAACTACACGGGGTACGAGGGGAAGCCGGCCTACCCCGAGTACCGAGGTCTCATGCGCCTCATGAACGAGATCGGCCGCACGGAGGGGTGCGGGCGCGCGATGTGGGAGTACACAGCCGACGAGAACCGCTTCGGCACGCCCGAAGCGCTCATGCTCCTTCCGTACTGGACGCACGGGTGCGTCGACTCCGAAGAAGGGCTCCTGTTCGAGTCCTCCGCCACGACGCCCTATCACTTCTTGGACCAGGCGGAGCTGTCCACATCGCCGTCGGAGGCGGTGGTCGGGCTGCCGTACGGACCGGTGACAGTCAGTCTCGGCATCCGCCACCTGCAGCTGTTGGGAGTCCGCTACTTCATGGCGTTCAGTCCTGAGGTCGTGCAAGAGGCGTCGGCGGACAGGACACTGCGGCTCCTCGCGACGAGCGGACCGTGGCGCTCGACATACGAAGGCCAACGTCTCTCGGTGACCTGGAGGATCTACGAGGTGAAGCACTCCTCGATCGTCACGCCGCTCAAGAAGGAACCCGCGGTCTTGACCGGTGTGGGTCAGGGGCAGACAACATGGCTCGGAAGGATCGGCGCCGGAGTCTCGATGACGGACGGACCGTCGCTCGCGTGGTACCTCGACCCCGCCGCGTGGGGGACGGAGCTCGTCGCGGACGGGCCGTCGAGCTGGCCGCGCATCGCCGCCGACCGGGCCGTCGACCCCCCCTCGGTCGCCGTGAAGCCGACCCGCGTCTCAGACGTGCGGGTCCGGGCGGAGTCGATCAGCTTCGACGTCGGGAAGCTGGACCGCCCGGTGCTCGTGAAGGTCTCCTACTTCCCGAACTGGCACGTCCAGGGGGCCGAGGGTCCGTGGAGGGCCACGCCGAACCTGATGGTGGTCGTGCCGACGCGCCACCACGTGGTCCTCACCTACGGCACCACCGAGGCGACAAGGGCGGGGGACTGGGCGACGCTCGCGGGCGTGGCGGCGCTGCTGGCACTGCTCGTCGTGTGGATCGTCCGGAAGCGCCGTGCGCGCCTGCAGGTAGGCTGACCTGCCCGTGGCCACGTCGGCGGGCGTGGACGCGGGAGAACGAGGGAGACAAGTGCCACTCGACCAACTGCTCATCGATGTGCTCGCGTGCCCCGTCGACAAGGGGCCGCTTCTCTGGTTCGAGGACGAGCAGCTCCTCTACAACCCCCGGCTGAAGAAGGGGTACGAGGTGCGTGACGACATCCCCGTGCTGCTCGTCGACGAGTCGAGGGACGTCGGCGACGAAGAGCACCGGCGCCTCATGGCCAAGGCGAAGGAACAGGGCGTGCCGGAAACGGGCTCGGCGGGGCGCCGAGCGGGGGAGGTGTGACGACGACGGCGGTGTCGCCGATGCCGGTCGACTCTCTCGACATGTGGGGGGCTGCCGCCGCGCTCCCCGAGCAGATGGACGAGGCGATCGATCGCGCGGTCGGGGTGGACCTCGCCGACGTCGCGGCAAGGGGGCCGTTCACCTCGGTCGTCGTGTGCGGCACGGGAGCGGGCGGGACCGCCGGCGATGTGCTCGCCGCGCTCGCGTCGCCACGCGCCGGCGTCCCCGTGCAGGTGGTCAAGGACTACCGGCTCCCTGCGTACGTCGGGGGGTCCACGTTGGTCTTCGCGGTGTCCT
>JASHYA010000303.1 GCA_030043315.1 Acidimicrobiales bacterium | reverse complement strand
AGGGACTGCCACCACCGTCGGTGCCGTCTCTGCCTCCAGCACCGTGAAGGTCACCGGTGTCGAGGTGGCCGATGTGTAGGAGTAGTTCGTGCTCGACGACGACTCCGACGTTGTCGGAATGAAGGTGGCTCTGATGTCCGTGTACGTCCCGGCTGTGAGCTCGGTGGCCGACGTCAGGTGGCAGGCGTAGGTAGTGGTGTGTGTCTTGGGTGTTCCGGTGTGTGTGGTCGAGGGCGTGCACGACACAGGCAGTGTCACGGCTGCTGCAAGTGTTGTGAGCTCGATCTTGCCCGCCGGGTAACCGTGCGTCGGCGTGCCCGTGACTGTGACCGTGAACGTGGCAGAGGCCTCAGAGCCGTAAGTGAGCGTGGTTTCAGGGACTGTCACCCTCGGTGTCGTCTCTGCCTCTTTCATGGTGAAGGTCACCGGTGTCGAGGTGGCCGATGTGTAGGAGTAGTTCGTGCTCGACGACGAGTGCGACGACGGTGTGAAGGTGGCCTTGATTGTCGTGTACGTCCCAGCTGTGAGCTCGGTGGCCGAGGTCAGGTGGCAGGTGTAGGTGGTGGTGTGTGTCTTCGGAGCTCCTGTGTGTGTGGCCGATGGCGTGCACGACACAGGCACTGTCGTTGTCGTTGTCGCTGTGGCGAGCGTGATCGCGCCCGCGGGGTAGCCGTCCCCTTTGACGCCATCAACCGTGACCTGGAAAGGCGATGTCTCGGAGCCATAGGTGAGGCTCGGCTGGGTGACCATGATCTTCGTCGGCTTCACGCTCTCGGGCGCAACCTTCAAGTCCTGGCTGAGCGACACCGACTTCAGGAAGTGGAACTCTGTATTGTTCGATGACCGTGGTGTTCCTGGCGTGTATTCGGCTGCAACTGTATATGTCCCCGCTGCAAGCGTTCCGTGTGACCACGTACAGCTGAACGTGGAGTCCACGCCCGTCGAATCAGTCGTGACTGTGCTGCTGCAAAGAACTGTGGTTGAAGAGGGCAGGACTACCCGGACCGATCCCTCGGGCGCACCACTTGTGTAATGCACACCTGTCACGATTAGTTGTGATCCTTCAACGGTCCCTGAGAAGGTCTCTGACTCGGACCCGTAGCTCACGCTGGCGACCGAGTTGAGCACGGTGGTCGGCGCGCCTGAAGTTGGAATTGTTGTGCACGCAGCGAGGAACAGCGCCACACCACCCGAGACGAGGCCGACGAGGACTACGTTGCGGACTCGCTTTCCGAGGAACGCCCGCATCCTCCCCCACCTCCGTCAGCCCGATCGCACCGTGGTCACGGCCGTTGCGACCGCTTTTCTACCACCCCCACCCCGCTACCGCTCCGAGATCAATTTTTCGTCAACGCAACGGTGAGGTGCACGAACCAGACGGAGCCTCGACGTCCGCCGAGCTCCCATTGGAAGTCGTGCTCCCAGGGTGGAGCTCGACTCTCATGAGTCCGTTCCTCGCACGGGCGAGCTCGACCGCCGTGCGAATGAGTTGTGCCTCTGGCTCGGCGCCCTCGGTGACGACCTCGAGCCCGAGGTCGTGCGCGAGGTGGACCATGGAGTCGACGATCGCCGCCTGGCGGCCGTCGAGGCCGAGCGCCGCGGCGAGATCGGGGTCGACTTTGACCACGTCCACCGGCAGCCGCTCGAGCCAGGACCACGAGGTGTACCCGGTGCCGAAGTCGTCCATCGCGACCCGGACGCCGAGCGCCCGCAGCCGGTCGAGGCCGTCGCGCGCGTCCGCACGGTCGGTCATGAGGAGCATCTCGGTGACCTCGACGGTCAGGGCGTCGGGTGGCAGTCGGCTCTCCTTGAGGATCTGCTCCACCTCGCCGACGAAGGCTCCGCTGGCGAGCTGCGGGGCCGAGAGGTTCACCGCGACGCCGACATCGGGCTCGCCGGCGCTCCTCCATTCCGAACACACCCCGCACGCCGTGGACAAGAGGAACCGCCCGACGACTGTGCCGAGGCCCGCCGACTCCGCGATCGGGATCAACTCGCCCGGGGTGACGTCGCCGAACACCGGGTGGCGCCAGTGAACGAGCGCCTCGCGAGCGACCACTTGGCGCGTCATCACGTCGACGAGAGGCTGGTAGACGAGGTACAGCTGTCCCTCCCCGACCGCGTGGCACAGCGCAGCTGCCATCTCGGCCCGGCGGATCTCCTGGTGATCGAGGGAGGGGTCGTACACCTCGACACGATCGCGGCCGAGCTGCTTCGCTCGGTACATGGCGTGGTCCGCCCGCCCGAGCAGGGTGTGGCCGTTGTCGCCTGTGCCCGCAGGGGCAACGCCGATGCTGGCGGCGACGGAGATCTCGCGGCCGCCGACCGTGAAGGGCTCGGCGAACCGCTCCGCGATCCGCTGGGCGACCGCGACGCCTTCGCTCGCCGGATCTTCGAGATCTTCACAGAGCACCACGAACTCGTCGCCGCCGATGCGGGCGATCGTGTCGTTCGGTCGGACCGCTCCCTGGAGGCGACGGGCGACCTCGAGGAGGAGCCGGTCCCCCGCCGAGTGGCCCGAGAGGTCGTTCACCGACTTGAAGTAGTCGAGGTCCATGAAGAGCACGGCGGCACCGGTCGGTCGCCGGGCGGCCGACTCCACCGCGTGCTCGATCCGGTCGAGGAGGAGCACCCGGTTCGCGAGGCCGGTCAGCGGGTCGTGGAGCGCCTGGTGCTCGAGGCGCGCCTGCTGCTCTGCCAGCTGCTCTTCGAGCCCTCGCCGGGTCGCCTCGAAGCGCCGGGCCATCCGCACGATGCTCACGTCGAACCCGACCTGGAGGACCTGGAGGCAACGGTCGAGGACCTCTCTGCCTGCGCGGCGCTTTCGCACCTCCTCCCGCACCACCTCCTCGCAGACGGCCCGCCAGCGGACGTACAGCTTCGTCAGTCCCGAGAGGCTGATCCTGCCCACGAGGGGAGCCTCCCCGGCGGCGTCCCACTCCTCGGACGAGTCATGGGTCACGACCTCCCCGGTGACGAGGTAGTCCGCCACGGCCAACGTCCCCGCGAGGGCCGAACGCCGGACGTCGGCCTCGACTGTCGGGGGTTGATTCGCGGAATCCCCCAACTCACGCCACTGTGACACGACCCGTTCGCAGATCTCTTCCGAGCGATCGCGAAGGGCCAAACCGATCTCCGGCGCAGGGCCGCCACCCGCGCCACCCGCAGCGTCACTCCGCGCGGTCATCGACCACCCCCATCCCGCTTCCGCCACCTACTCATCCGCCGTGACGGGCCTTCCCCAAGTTCACACGGCCGGTGCAAACCCCAAACCACCCAGTTCGAGACTAGTCGATTCCCGTTGTCCGGGGCATCCCGTGCCCCGGCGGACCACCCGACTGCCTCGGGTCCCCCACTGCCCCGCGCCACCACTCCACCGCCCCTTCGAGCTCGTGACGGCCGAAGTCCGGCCAGAAGGTCGGCGTCACGAAGAAGGGTGCACCCACCGCCTGCCACAGCAAGAAGTTCGAGAGGCGCTGCTCACCCGACGTCCGAACGAGCAGATCAACGGGGGGCATCGCGGGCTCGTACAGACATCCTGCAAACGATTGCTCATCGATGCCCACCCCCTGCCCGCGGTGCGCCTCGAGCAGCTTGCGCGCCGCGTAGACGAGCTCCTCGCGTGAGCCGTAGTCGAAGGCCAGGGTGAAGTTCAGTCCCGTGTTGCCCTTGGTCAGCTCGATCGACTCGTCCATCTCTTGGAGGATCCGACGGGGAAGCCGCGAGGTTCCCGACACCGGTCGGCCGATGCAGCGGATCCGGACGTTGTTCCGGTGCATCTCGAGGCGCCTGCCGAAGATGTTCTTGTGGAGGCTGAGAATGAACTCCACCTCGAACTTCGGGCGCGTCCAGTTCTCGGTCGAGAACCCGTACGCGGTGAACCAGTGGATGCCCAGATCGTCCGCGGCACGCACCACCTCGGCGAGCGTGGCCTCGCCCTGCCGGTGACCCTCGGTACGCGGCAGCCCCTTCGACTCGGCCCATCGCCCGTTGCCGTCCATGATCACGGCCACGTGGCCGGGCACGGACGCTTCCACCGTCGCGCCGTCGTCGTCCTCGCGCACGCGCGGAGTCTACGAGCGGCTAGTGCGTCGCAGGCCGTACCGGGTCTTGGCGTCAGGACCCCACGTCCGCGCGTTGCCGGCAATGCCGGCGAGCCACTCGGGTGCGTCCCACAGGACAGGTTCGTGTGCGTCGGGCGTGGCCACGGCGCCTACCCGGTGTGCGGCAATGCTTCGGGCGACCGCGGCCAACAGGTGGTCGACCTTCGCCTGCGCCGCTCCCTCGAGCACTGGCGCGCTGCTGGGGGCCATAGCCGTCGCCCGGACTCCAGCGAGGTGGGGCCTGCACAGCGCGCTACGGGCCTCCCTCGCGCGCCGGTGGAGCGCGGTGTCGCCTGCGGCGAGCAGTAGCTCCGTGTAGGCGCGCTCGCGCAATAGAGCGACCGCACACGCCCCGCAGCCGCCGCCAGGGCGCTTGCGCGGACGAGTTGCGAGCCCTTGCCGCGGCCGCACGAGCTGTCTCGGCCACCGTCGCAACCATCCTCCCGCCTGACGCTCGGCGGGGTCGTGACGTGCTGCCAGCCGGAGCTCATCGCGCGCCTGCGATAAGAGCACCTCGAGCACGACACCGAGCCCCAAGGTCTTACCCGCGTGGACGGCAACTTCGACGAGCAGCCAGACGTGGGCTGCACAGAGCCCCCCTCCCCTCTCGAGGGCCGACCTCACCTTTGCGTCGCCGACCTCGTCGAGC
>JASHYA010000006.1 GCA_030043315.1 Acidimicrobiales bacterium | reverse complement strand
GTCGCGAACTCCACGACCACCCGGCCACGCCGGTTGTGCAGCTCGACCTTCACTCGCGTGTTCAGGTGGGCCGACAGCAGCTCCTCGAGCTCGAGGAGTCCCGGCTCCGGCAGTCGTCTGGGCGCCGCCCGGCGCGTCGCACCATCGGTAGTACCTTCGGTAGTACCGCTGGAGGGAGACGGTGGCGGTCCTCCCTCACCGTCGTCGCTGTGCTCCCCCGCTCTCACGGCCTCCTCCACCTGTCGAACCGTCAGCCCCTCGGTGACGATCCGCCCCACCAGGGCCTCCTGGAGCGCGCGGTCCGGGGTCCCGAGCAGCGCTCGACCGTGCCCAGCCGAGATCGATCCATCCGCGAGTGCGCGCTGGACGCCGGCCGGCAGCTGGAGGAGCCGCAGGGTGTTCGTCACCGTCGCCCGACTCCTCCCCACTCGGGTCGCCACCTCTTCGTGGGTATGGCCGAAGTCGTCGATCAGCTGCTGGTAGGCCGCGGCCTCCTCGAGAGGTCCGAGGTCCTCCCGGTGGAGGTTCTCGACCAAAGCCTGTTCAAGACTGTTGTCGTCGGTGGAGACCTCGCGCACGAGGACAGGGATGGTTTGGAGCCCCGCTCGGCGTGCCGCGCGCCAGCGCCGTTCGCCGGCGATCAGCTCGTACTCGTCGTTCTCTCCGACCCGTCTCACAAGGACCGGTTGGAGGACACCCACTTCTCTGACGGAGGCCGCGAGCGCCGACATCGCCTCTTCGTCGAAGTGCGTCCGCGGCTGGAGCGCGTTCGGCCGAATACTGGAGATCGGAACCTCCCGCAGTGCGTTCCCCTGCGACCCCGAGACCTCGGTCGGAATGAGCGCGCCCAGGCCCTTACCCAGTCCGCTGCGCCGCGCCATTGCTCACCTCCTTTGCAAGCTCCCGGTACGCCACCGCCCCGCGAGACGACGGGTCGAACACCGTGATCGGCTGACCGAACGACGGCGCTTCGGAGAGGCGGATCGTCCGGGGAATCACGATCCGGCACACCTTGTCGCCAAAGTGGTCACGCACCTCGGTCGCCACGTCGATCGCGAGACGCGTCCGCGCGTCGTACATCGTGAGCACGATGGCGCTCACCTCGAGCTTGTCGTTCAGGTTCGAGGCCACGAGGTGGACGTTCCGCAGCAGCTGCCCGAGACCCTCCAGCGCGTAGTACTCACATTGAATCGGCACCAGGACCTCGCCCGCGGCCGCGAGCCCGTTGATCGTGATCAGCCCGAGGGACGGCGGGCAGTCGATCAGCACGAAGTCGAAGTCCTCGACCACAGGCTCCACCGCGCGCCGGAGCCGTAGCTCGCGGCTGAAGGCGGGGACGAGCTCGATCTCCACGCCAGCGAGATCGATCGTGGCCGGCGCCACAAAGAGGTTGCGCACGCTGGTCGGTTCGATGCAGTCCTCCATCGGCGTGTCGTGCATGATCACGTCGTACATCGAGTGGTCGAAGTTCCTGGCGTCGATCCCGAGCCCGGTGGTGGCGTTCCCCTGCGGATCCAAGTCGACCACCAGGATCCGGTAGCCGAGCTCCGCGAGAGCTGCGCCCAGGTTCACCGTCGTGGTCGTCTTTCCGACCCCACCCTTCTGGTTGGCGACCGCGATCACCCGAGGCAACGGTCTGAAGGTGGACACCCCCCGTCCGTCGGAACCGTCGGCGAAGCTGGCGACCCCTCGCGCGGCGCCTTCCGACCTCCCGAAAGCTTGAACCTCGGGGCGACCCGACGACGCGTCGGTGGGCGCACCGTCCACGTGCTGCGCCGCGACATCGTGGGCCGGCTCAGCGTCCGCCGGGGGAGCGCGTCGAGTGGCTCTTCCCGGCGTTCCCTCGACCACCCCCTTCCCCTGCCCCGGCTCGGCGGGCCCAACTCCGTCCACGGGCACCTCGACCTCCGCCTCGACCTCCGCCTCCACCTGTTCGGTGACTGCGCCCTCCACTGGCTCCTCCGGAACTTGAGGGTCCTCGAGGCCGCCCCCGACCTCCTCGGCATCCCCGAGAGGAGCCGTTTCGGCGTCTGGGTCTGGGTTCGACGACGGCTGAGATGACTCGTTCTCGCGTCGTCGCCGACCGATCATCCGCACCACGGAGCAGCTCCCAGGTCGAACGGCAAGGGTGACCGTCCGCACGCCCCCCTCGGACCACCACGAAGGAACAGGCCGTGTTCCACCACGCCCCCCCTCATGGTCACGTCCACAATCCTCGCTCGCGCCCGGCCAGGCGGTCAAGAGTTGTCGTGAGGGTTTCGCCAAAACGTGATCTCACCTGAAGGGTGTCGGCACCCGAGGTTTCACGTGGCTCATGACGGTGAAACAATGCCTCGACCACATCGTCGACGGGATGCGCGTGCCATTCAGGGCGCTCCTCCCTCGGGTACTGTTTCACGTGTTACCTGACGGTGAAACAGTGATGGCGGCTGTGCATCCCGGCTCGGCCACGACCCGGTCCGGCGGCCCGCCGAGGTGGGCGGGCTGAGACGGAACCACGGACAGGAGGGGCGGACGAGATGGCGAACGACTTCGAAGAGGGGATGCTGGTCGGCCTGCTCGTCGGCGAGGGCCACTTCGGCGGGGATGGTCGCCAGCCACAGGTCACGCTTCGGATGCACGAACGGCACGCGGCCCTTTTCCGCTGGCTCGAACGCACGTATCCGGGCGGCCGTCTGTACGGCCCCTACGACCACGGCGGCCGCCGCTACTACCAGTGGATGGCGCGCGGCGCCTACCTGCGAGAAGAGCTCCTCCCGCTCCTCCACCGCACGCTTTCCCCGTCGCTGGACGGCCACGCGTACGCCCGATTCATGGCGATGTGCGAGCGCTACGGCCGGCAGCTCGGCCTTCTTGGCCAAACGGCTCCTCGCCAGCCCCGGGCAGCCCCGGCCACAAGCCCGACGCCGGCCGGGCCGGTCGACGGCCGGCCGGCCGGCCCGTCGGGAGACCGGGCGTCGAGGATCTTCGACACCTTGCGGCGGGCGGACACCACTCGCGAAGCCGATACCTGACCCGGGGGCACCGCCCCGGCGCAGGTCCGCGGCTCGCCGTGAAGCTCAGAAGAGCGGGTGCTTCACGGGGACGCCGACCCGCCGAGGGAACCGGGGCGGGCACAACCGTTCCTGGGAGACCGCCGCGAACGAGTAGCGGGAGCCCTCGGAGCCCGTGGAGCCCGCCTCCAAAATCTTCGCTCTCCCCATACCGAACATCTCCAGGGGTTCGGCGGGCCATCGATCGGAAATTTCCCGTGGCCCTCCATCGGACGGTGGCTCCGAGACGACGAGCAATCCGCCAGCCTCGAGGAGAGGAGCTGCGCACTCCGTCACTACGGCGGGTCTGGCAAAACCCCGAGCGGTTGCGATCTCGAACGTCCCGCGCCGAGACGGTGTCCGGCCGAGAAGTTCGGCTCGCACGCCTTCGACCGTCACACGTCCGCCCAGTTCCAACGCGCCGACCGCGCGGCGAAGAAACGCTGCGCGACGAGCGTGAGCTTCGACGAGAACCACCGACATGACGGGTGAGAGGACGGCGAGCACCAGGCCGGGAACCCCACCCCCGGAGCCGAGGTCGATGAGCCTCCGAGGGGGCCGTCCGGTCCGTGTCACTCCCGTCGACCTGGCCGCCCACGCGAGCTCGACGGCCCGGGCGAAGGCACGCGCGTGGTCGAGCTGTGCACTGATCGGGCCGGGGCCGAGGAACCCGAGCGCCTTCGCCTCGCCCAAGAGCCCACTCAGGGACTGACCGGGGATCGCGCCGTCTTCCGGCACGCCCGCGGGCCCGGACACGTCGGGGAGATCGGGCTCCGGCGGCTCGCGGCCGCCGTCAGGAGGCGGGGGAGATGATGACGAAACGGTGCGGCTCTTCGCCCTGGGAGCTGGACGCCACGCCTTCGATCGTCACCGCGGTGTCGTGCACGACCTTGCGGTCTGCTGCCGACATGGGCTCGAGCGCCCGTTCCGACCCGGACTCGAGCACCTCCGCCGCCACCTGGGCGGTGAACCGCTGCAGCGCCGCAACGCGCCGCTCGCGGTACCCCGCGACATCGACCAGAATCCTGTCGGTGCGGTTCGGGAAGTGCTTCTGGACCACGGTTCTCGTGACGTCCTGGAGCGCCATGACGGTCGCCCCCTTGGGCCCGACCAGCACACCGAGTCCGTCACCGTGCGCCGCGAGCTCCACCGTCTCTTCGTCGAGCTCCCGGACGTCGACCGTCGCTTCCAGCCCGTACCGCTCCAAGAGGCCCTCGAGGAACTCCTTGGCCACTGCGGCCTGCTCCTGCAGCGTGATCCCGTCAGCCACCGCGTGCTCCTCCTTCGCTGCTGCGTCCGGTCCCTTCACCTCGACACCACGGCGCGCTCCGTTCTCCGCGGTTGTGGCGTCGTCTCCTGCGGCCGTTCGCCCCGGTCCGCGTTCCTGCGGTGCGTCCCCCGCCCGCTTCTGTCCCGCGCTTCGCCGCCGCCGACGACGTCGGCTCGCGCCGCTCTGTCGTGCCGATCCGGCCTCGTCCCGGTCCCGCTCCGTCGCGTCGGGCTCGGCAGCGGCCCTGCCGGTGTCGCGCGCCGTCGTACCGCCCGAACCGTTCACGCTCGTCACCCGCTGTCGAGGCGGGCGGGTCTTGGCAGCACGACTTGGCGCGTCCTCGCTCCTCCCGGTGGCGTGGGCGCGATCGCGCTGACGCCTCGGGCGTTTGGGGCGTGGTTCCGCCGGGCGTACCCGTGCCCGTACCCGCGCCTCGCCGCGAACCCGACCGAACAGTCCCGTCTTGGGCTCCGCGAGCACCACGAGCTCTGCGTCCTTCTCCGCGACGCCGAGCTGCTCGAGGGCCCGTTCCTTCGCCTCGACAACGGACTTCCCCGTCTTCTCGACCCACTCCACGGCTCAACGGGCCTTCCGCTCGCGTTTTGATTTCGACCGCGGATGCGGCTTCGGTGGAGGCGGGGTAGTACCTGAGGTATTACCGTTGCTCGTGTTCCGGCGTCGCCCGTTCGCCGTTCCTCCACGACCAGCCGGCCCGCCACCATCGGGCACCGGCTGCTCCGCCGCCCCCCCGCTCCGGCGCAGGGGGGCCAGGCGCCGTTCCCCGTCCGTCCGCACGGCCCCCGTCTGCGTCGGACCGGAGGTCGCGCGTGCATCGACCACCGCGGACCCGGCTGCCGCCTTCGGTTTGACGCCGGGCTGCTTCGCACCGGGCCCCACGATGCCGGTGCGGAAGATCATGTGCTGGGTGAGGACCCGGATCGCGGACGAGACGATCATGTAGATCACGACCCCGGCGGGGACGAGGAAGTAGATGTACGCGAACAAGAGCGGCATGATCCGCTGCATCGTCTGCATCTGCTGGGGGATCTGCTGTTGAGGGTTGTTGCGCTGGTTGCGACGCGTCATCTGCGCCATCTGGAAGTACTGCAGCCCGACGGCGACCAGCAGGAGCGCGAAGTACGGGATGTAGTCGACCAAGTTCGCTCGGTGTGTGAGCGGTCTCGCGGCAAGGTTCAGCCCGAGGGAGTGCATCACACCCGGCGTCTTGACCAGGTTCTTGTAGATCGCAGAGTCGTGAGGGACGTAGCGCGGTGTCGGGCAGATCGCGAGGCCCTTTTCCGGCACGCACTTCTTGCCTGTGGTGAGGAGCTCCCCGGGCTTCACCGTGTTCGCGAGCCCGCGGATGACGTCGTAGAGGACGATGAGCGCGGGCATCTGCAGGAACATCGGCAGGCAGCCGCCGGTCGGGCTCACCCCGTGCTCCCGGTAGAGCTTCATCAGCTCTTCGTTCAGCTGCTGGCGGTTCTCCGGACCCTTGTACTTGGCCCGCAGCTTCTGCATTTCCGGCTGGATGCCCTGCATCGCCTGCATCGAGCGCGTGCTCTTGATCGTGAGCGGCGTGAGGATCGCCATGATCAACAGCGTGAGCAGCACGATCGCGACGGCGTATGTCGGCACCAAGCCGTAGATCCACGACAGCACGGTGGCGACGGCGATGAAGAGCGGGTGGAAGATGTCGCCGATGGCTTTGAACAGCGAGTTCTCCGCGAGAAGGAGGGGCGGCTGCACGGTCATCCTCTCCCTCGCCGGCGTCGGACCGCCTCGACCGGCACCAGGTCGACCCCGTGCCCACCCCACGGGTGGCAACGGGCCACGCGTCGCGCGGCCAGCCACAGCCCACGCCACGCGCCGTGGCTCTCCACGGCCTCGACGGCATACGCGGAGCAACTCGGGTAGAACCGGCACGGGGAGACGCTGCCGGCCCTTGCGGCCTGGTAGGCGTGGAGGGCACCCAGCGCGATCCGTTGGCCGGCCGATCGTCGCGGCGGCACACCCTCCCCACGGTCCATCGGCCCGGGCGTGGGACCGGCCGCGCGCGCCGGCTGCCCGAAGGGGTCGGCCACCGGTCCTTCCTGCTCCACGACCTGCCTGACGGTCATCGGGCGTCCCGCCCTTCGCGACCCGGCCTGCAGGCGGCCGCTTGCGCCGCCACCCGAACAGCGCACGACAGCTCCGCGAATGGCATCTCGGCAGCGGGCGCAGCCGCCCGCACCAGGTACGCGCCGGGCTCGAGCTCCGTCCCCGAGGCACGGACCGCTTCGCGCAGACGCCGCCGCAGCCTGTTCCGCACGACCGCGCCACCCTCCCGCCGCCCGATGGCGTACCCGACCACCGGGAAATCCGCGGCCTCCGGGGCGTGGGCGGTGAAGACCACGGACACCGGACCCTTCCTGGCACGCCCGTCGGGGCGTGCCAGGGCGCGGAACGTCGCCGCTCTGCGGATCCTTCCCACCGTCAGGGCCATCGTCCTTCTCGGGCGCGTGAGCCGGCTCACACCGTCAGCCGATGACGCCCCTTGAGCCGTCTCGCCTTCAGGATCGCCCGACCGGCACGCGTGGACATGCGCTTGCGGAACCCGTGCCGCTTCGCTCGCTTTCGCGTGTTGGGTTGATAGGTTCGCTTCACGTCCGTAAGCCTTTCCGCATTGCCCGGCAGCGCGGCCCGAGTGAGCCGGCACCGGCGCACGGACCGCCGCGTCGCCCGTCGTGGGCTGCGACGTCGCCGCGCGATGGTACGCGACGGCACCCCCTCACACTAGTCGCGCCGAGCGACCTTCCGATAAGGGGCGGTGGGCGTGGAGAGGGGCGTCGAGCAGGGCGGAGGGTCGCCCCCGACGCTGCCTCGAGACCCGTCCCGACGCCCCCGACAGCTCCGGAGGGGGGTCCTCGGAAGCGGGTTTGCCACTAGTCGGAGCGGTGCGGACGGTGTAGGTTCGATCGACCACGCCAGTGCTGTGTTCCACACCTGTGGACCATGCTGTGGACGACGATCGCCTCGGGTGCGCGGAGGAGCAGGTGGACGAGACCAGTGGCCTGTGGACCAGATGCTCCGCACCACTTCGTGACCAAGTGTCGGACACGACGTGGCAAATGTGGCTTTCAAACATCGAACCGGTGTCCTACGACGGACAGACCATGGTGCTCGGCGTGCCCAACACGGTCGTACGCGAGCGCGTCGAGGGCCGCTTCCTCCCGCTGATCGCCCACACCGTCTCGTCGGCGGCAGGCCACGTCGTCGCCGTTCGCCTCCAGGTCGCCGACCGAACCGTGCCGGGGAACGGCAGCAACGACTACGGGGGCGCTGAAAACGAATTCCCCGCCGACCAGCACGGCCCAGGCGGGATCCAACCGTCCCCCCAGGCGAGCGCGGCGGCCCAGGCGCTCCCCCCGACGCAGCGGACCGCCCGGCGCGGCGAACGGCCCCGGGACGGCTCGGTGGTCTCGCTCGATCCCCGCTTCACCTTCGAGAGCTTCGTCGCCGCCTCGTCGAACCGCCTCGCGCACGCCGCCGCGCAGGCGGTGGCGGAGACCCCTGGTCGTTCCTACAACCCCCTCTTCATCTACGGCGACTCGGGCCTCGGCAAGACCCACCTCTTGCATTCGATCGGCAACTACGTACAGGAGAACTTCTCTTCGCACACCGTCCTCTACGTGACCACGGAAACGTTCATGAACGATTTCGTCGACTCGTTGCGGATGTCCACGACGATCGCGTTCAAGCGCCGTTACCGGGAATGCGACGTGCTCCTCATCGACGACGTCCAGTTCATGGAGAACCGAGGCGGTCTCCAAGAGGAGTTCTTTCACACCTACAACGACCTCCATGGCGCGGGAAAGCAGATCGTCCTCACCTCCGACCGACCGCCCAAGTCCATCGAAACGCTCGAGGATCGGCTTCGCAGCAGGTTCATGTCGGGACTGATCACCGAGGTCGACCCGCCAGACTTCGAAACCAGGCTCGCCATCCTGCGCAAGAAGGCCGAGGCCGACCACGACGACATCCCCGACGACGTCCTCGGCTTCATCGCGACCCATGTGAAGAACAACATCCGGGAGCTCGAAGGCGCCTTGATCCGCGTCACGGCCTTTGCCAGCCTGAGCCACGAGCCCATCTCCCTCGAGCTCGCCGAACGAGTGCTCGCCGACATCGTCACGAGCGTCGAGCCGCGGCGGATCACCCCCCAGATGATCCTCGACGCCACGGCCGCAAGCTACGGCTTCACCGTCGACGCCTTGTGCGGCCCCAGCCGGACCCGCCCGCTCGTCACCGCACGCCAGGTCGCGATGTACCTGGTCCGCAACTTGACGGACTACAGCTACCCGGCGATCGCCCGGGTGTTCGGCGGGCGGGACCACACGACCGTCATCCACGCCGTCGACAAGATCACCACCCACATGAAGGAGCGGCGCCACCTCTACGAACAGGTCACGGAGCTCACCGTGAAGATCCGGAACGGGACGTGAGCCCGTCCCGAACCTCACCCGTGGACGATGACCGGAGAACTTGGGGACGACAGTCTGGTTCCTCCACAGGGGTCGCACCGTCCGCGGGAGCAGGTCGACCCCGGTCCACGGCCCTCCACCACCCGGTGGACGAAGCTATGGCGCCGGACCGGCGTGAACGTGCGTCCGTCCACAATTCACACCACTATTACTCCTGACATGTTCTCTACATCTCCTCGATCCTCCGAAAGGACACCCCGGTGAAATTCCGGTCCGAACGAGATTCGCTCGCCGAAGCGCTCGTCACGGCGGGACGGGCTGCGGGGGGCCGGGGTGGGACGTCCGCGGTCCTCTCTGGGCTCTTGTTGCGCACGGAAGGAAACCGGTTGGAGGTGACCGGCACGGATCTCGATCTCACGATCCGTGTCGAGCACGAGGTGATCGGCATCGATGATGGAGTCTGCGTGGTCCCGGGGCGGTTGACGGCCGACGTGGTGCGTGCGCTCGAGGCTGGGGCGGTGACCCTCGAGTCCGACGACGAGAAGGCCGAGATCTCCTCTGCGAGGGCACATTTCGGGTTACGCGCGTTCCCCACGGTGGAGTTTCCGACGTTGCCGGCGCCACCTGGCCCCACGGTGACGATGCCCCGCGCCGCCTTGGTCGAGGCATTGCGCCAAGTGGTGCGCGCGGCGTCGAGCGATGATGCGCGCCCCTTGCTCACCGGTGTGTTGATGACCACGGAGGCCAAGGCGGTGAGACTGGTCGCGACGGACTCGTACCGTCTCGCGTTGCGGGACTTGCACGGGATGGCGACGCTGGGGGAGAGCGAGGACGTGCTGGTCCCCGCACGGGCGTTGAGCGAGTTGCAACGCCTCTCCGGTTCGGGAACCGGCGCAGCCAGCGACGGGGAGGGTCCCGGCGCGGAGGTGGGTGTGGCACCCGGGCTGTCCGATATCACGTTCACGAGCGGCCACGTCCGGATCTCCACGAGGCTTCTGGAGGGGACGTATCCGGACTATCGCCAGCTCATCCCCGACCAGTATCCCAACCGTCTCCATGTGGGGCGTGAGTCTCTTCTCGCAGCCCTCCGTCGTGTCCGGTTGCTCGTGCGGGACAACACGACCCCTGTGCGTTTGTCCATGCGGCCGAACGGCGTCGACCTCACCGTGGTGTCCCAGGAAGTGGGTGACGCCAGTGAGGCTGTCGACGGTGACTTCACCGGTGAGGATCTCGTCATCGCGTTCAACCCGAGCTACCTGATCGACGGCGTGGACGCGGTGCTGGACGACGAGGTGTTCATCGAGACGGACAACCCTGCGCGTCCGGCGACGGTCCGCGCCGCGAGCCGGGACGATTTCCGGTACCTCCTGATGCCGGTGCGGGTGTCCTGACCAAGTGGCGAGCGCAAGCCCCGTCCTTGAGGGTGGGTAAGCGAGCCCGACGGAACGTGAGCCAGAGGGGAATGAAGACACACCCCCT
>JASHYA010000302.1 GCA_030043315.1 Acidimicrobiales bacterium | reverse complement strand
GTCGGCGACCACGAGTGCCTGCGGATCGGCCATGCCCACGTCCTCGCTCGCGAGGATGACGAGCCGCCGCGCCACGAACCGTGCGTCCTCGCCTGCCTCGAGCATGCGCGCCATCCAGTAGAGGCCGGCGTCGGGGTCCGAGCCGCGGACGGACTTGATGAACGCGCTCACCTGGTCGTAGTGCTCGTCCACCCCCTGGTGGTAGAGGCGCCCTGCGCGGGCGCGCACGACGTCGTCGACGGTGAGGACGATCTCACCGACGTCGGAGGAGGCCGTGCGGGAGGCGGCGAGCGCAACGGCGACCTCGAGCGTCGTGAGGGCCGCGCGCGCGTCCCCCTCGGCGGCGCCGACGACCGCGGCGACCACGTCGTCTCCGGCCCGGGCGTGCTCCGCGGCGAGCCCGCGCCGCACCAGCTCGCCCATGTCGGCGTCGTCGATCGGCTCGAGGCGCCACAGCGTCGCGCGGCTCATGAGCGGCGGGTTGACCTCGAAGAAGGGGTTCTCGGTGGTCGCGCCCACGAAGACGACGACACCCTCTTCGACCGCGGGCAGCAGCACGTCCTGCTGCGCCTTGTTGAACCGGTGCACCTCGTCGAGGAAGAGGATGGTGCCCCGCCCCTGCTCGCCCAGCCTCCTCCGGGCGGCGTCGATGGCCTCACGCACGTCTTTCACGCCGGCGGTCACCGCAGAGAGCGCCACCATCTCCTTTTTCGTCGCGTCGGCGGCGAGCCGTGCGAGCGTCGTCTTGCCACTGCCCGGTGGTCCCCAGAGGACGACCGACCCCAGCCGGTCGCGCTCGACGAGGACCCGGAGCGGTGCGCCGGGAGCGACCAGGTGACGCTGCCCCACTACCTCGTCGAGCTTGCGCGGCCGCAGCCGCGCGGCGAGCGGCGCACGCGACCGCAACCGCTCCTCGGCTGCGGCCTCGAAGAGCCCGGTCACTTGGCGGCGATCCGGATCCCGAGATCGGCGAGCGCCGCCGCCGGCAGCGCCTTCGGCGCGCCCGTGAGGGGATCCGCACCCGACTGGGTCTTCGGGAAGGCGATCACCTCGCGGATGCTCTCCTCGCCCGCCAGGACCGCGGCGAGCCGGTCGATGCCGAACGCGAAGCCCCCGTGCGGCGGCGCACCGTAACGAAAGGCACTCGTGAGGAACCCGAAGCGCGACTCGGCGTCCTCGTCGGAGATGCCGAGCGCGTGGAAGACCCGCGCCTGGATGTCGGCGCGGTGGATCCGAATGCTCCCCGATCCGAGCTCCCAGCCGTTCAGCACGAGGTCGTACGCCTGCGAGCGCACCGACAGGGGGTCCGTCTCCATCCGGTCGATGTCGTCGGGATGGGGCATGGTGAAGGGATGGTGCGCGGGGACCGGATGCCCGTCTGCGCCGAGCGCTTCGAAGAGCGGGAACTCGACCACCCAGACGTAGCGGTACGGCCCCTCCCCCACGGGCTTCCCCGCCAGCTCGACCCGGAGCTGGCCGAGGACGGTGCAGGCGACGCGGTGCTCGTCGGCGACCACGAGGACGAGGTCGCCGGGGACCGCCCCGGTGGTTCGCACGAGGCCGTCCCGTTCGGCGTCGGAGAGGACGCGGGCGAGCGGCGAGTCGAGGGTGGTCGCGCCCTCGTCCTCGGCGACGCGGAACCACGCGAGCCCCTTCGCCCCGAGGGCCTTCGCCCGCTCGACGAGGCCGTCCAGCGCCGAGCGGCTCTTCTGCGACCCTCCCGGGACCCGTAGGGCCTTCACCGACGGGGCGGCGAACGCGCGCACCTCGGACGACGCGAAGACGTCGCCCAGGTCGACGAGCTCGGTGTCGATCCGGAGGTCGGGCTTGTCGGTGCCGTACCGGTCGATCGCCGCCGACCACGACATCCGCTCGATCTCCTGCGGACGGGCGCCCGTCGCGGCTTCCGCCGCGTCGAGGACCGCCTCGGAGACGAATCCGAGCACGTCGTCCTGGGTCACGAACGACGCCTCCATGTCGAGCTGGGTGAACTCGAACTGACGGTCCGCGCGCAGGTCCTCGTCCCGCAGACACCGTGCGATCTGGTAGTAGCGGTCGAACCCTCCGACCATGAGGAGCTGCTTGGCGATCTGCGGGCTCTGCGGAAGGACGTAGAAGTCGCCGGTGTGCAGCCGGCTCGGTACGGCGAACTCCCGTGCCCCCTCGGGGGTCGGCGACCACAGGAGCGGCGTCTCGATCTCGCAGAACCCCTGGCGGTCCATCGCTCGGCGGATCGCCGAGACGGCCGCCGCGCGCAGTCGCAGGTTCGCCTGCATCCGGGGCCTGCGGAGATCGACGTAACGGTGGCGGAGCCGTACGACTTCGTCGACCTCCGCGCGGTCCTCGACGAGGAAGGGCGGCGGCTCGGCGGCGGAGAGGACCTCGACGGTGCAGTCGCCGATCTCCACCTCACCGGTCGGAAGCGACGGGTTCTCCATCCCCTCTGGACGCCGGCGCACGACACCCGCCACCGCCACGACGTACTCGCTCCGCAGGTCCACCGTGCCGTCGACGACGCACTGGACGATGCCGCTGCGGTCGCGCAGGTCGACGAAGGCGAGGTGCTCACCGTGCTCGCGGCGCCGGGCGACCCAGCCACAGAGCCGTACTCGCGAGCCGACGTCTCCGATCCCCACCTCGCCGCAGAGCCCCGTTCGCATCGACGTCGCGCTCGTCATCTCCTGTCCTCCAACCCGGCCGCCCTTCTCACGGCGTCGACCACGGCGTCGACCACGGCGTCCGCCGGGACCGGCACCTGGTCACCTTCGGACCGCAGCGGACGCACGAGGACGGTTCCCGACGCCGCTTCCGCGGGGCCGACGATCAGGGCCACGGTCGCGCCCGAGCGGTCGGCGAGCTTCATCTGGGCCTTCATCGAGCGGCCGTCGAACGCCCTGTCGCAGGCGAGCCCCGCGTCACGAAGCCGCGTGGTGATCGCGCGTGCCGCCTCGCCCCCGGCGACGTCGACGACGAACGCGTCAAGCCCGGGGGGGTCCACCGGGAAGACCCCTTCGGCGTCGCACGCGACGAGGAGCCGCTCGATCCCCATGCCGAAGCCGATGCCCGGCGTCGGATCGCCACCGAGCATCTCCACCAGCCCGTCGTAGCGGCCGCCGCCGCACAGCGCGTTCTGCGCCGCCTCGATCGCCCCCGAAGCGAACTCGAACGTCGTGCGGGTGTAGTAGTCAAAGCCGCGCACGAGCCGGGGATCGACCTCGAAGGAGATGCCGAGCGACTTGAGGCCCTCTCGTACCCGTTCGAAGTGCGCGGCGCACGCGTCGCACAGATGGTCGACGAGCTTTGGAGCGCCGGCCGTCACCGCACGGCACTCCGGGCGCTTGCAGTCGAAGACGCGCATCGGATTCAGCTGGAAGCGGTCGCGGTGCTCGTCGCACAGCTCGTCGCGGTGCGCCTCCAGGTACTCGGTCAACAGCACGAGGTAGGCGGGCCTGCAGGTGGCGTCGCCCATGGACCCGATGCGCAGCGACACGTCGGCGAGCCCGAGAACGGTGAAGAACTCCCGCGCGACCCAGATCACCTCCACGTCGAGGTCCGCGTCGGCGACCCCGAGCACCTCGATCCCGAGCTGGTGGTGCTGGCGGTAGCGCGCAGCCTGGGGCCGTTCGTGGCGCAGCATCGGCGCCATGTACCACGCCTTCCACGGCAGGACCGGCCGGTGCTGCACGTACGCGCGCACGACCGGCGCGGTGCCCTCGGGCCGCAGCGCGAGCATCTGGCCGTCGC
>JASHYA010000301.1 GCA_030043315.1 Acidimicrobiales bacterium | reverse complement strand
CCTCCGAGCCCAGGCGTGCGGCCGTCGCCCGGCCGATCCCGGACGCGGCACCCGTGACCACGGCGACCTTGCCTTCGAACCTGCTCGACATGGTTCCTCCCTCTCTCGGTGGCGGTGCGACCGGTCCGTCTCAGCGGGATTCGGGCGGTCCCGGACGCCAGGGCTGGACGAGCGCGGCAACGAGGTCCTTGGGACGTCGCAGCTCTACGAATGCCTGCGGCGCCTCCTCCAGGCTGAGGCGGGCGCTCACGAGCGGCGTCGGGTCGACCGCTCCGGTGGCGATGAGCGAAAGCGACTCGGCGAATTCGTGCGGCCCGAATGCGCACGAGCCGACCACGTGGAGATTCTTGGCGAGGAGCTCTGCCAGGGAGACGGCGGCCACCTGGCCCGTCAGGGCGAGCTCGACGAGCGTGCCGTCCGAAGCGAGGGCCCGCACGAGCAATCCGAAGGCCGCCTCGGCGCCCGAGCACTCGAAGGCCGCGTCGAAGCGGCCCGCGTGCTCGACGAAGAACGCGTCGAGATCGACGCTCGAGGAGTCGACGACGACGTCCGCGCCGACCGCTTCTGCGGCCCTGCGGCGGCCGGCTGAGCGGCCGATGGCGACGATCTCCTCAGCCCCGAGCGCCCGCAGCGCCAGCACGACGCTGAGACCGATGGCACCGACGCCGAAGACGACCGCACGCGTCCCGACGCCCGCGCCCGCGAGGTGCACGCCGTGCAGCGCCACTGCCAGCGGCTCCACGTGCGCCCCATCTTCGAGTGAAGCACTCCCGAGAGGGTACAGCTGCGCCGCGGGCACCACGAGGTACTCGGCGAAGCCACCCGGCACCTCGAGGCCGACGTTCGGCACCCCGGCGCAGCGGAAGCTGAGACCTCGTGCGCACTCCTCGCAGCTCCCGCAGCCGCCGAGGGGGTTGACCGCCACGACATCGTCGATGCGCACGGCGTCGACACCGCGGCCGAGGGCGACGACGGTCCCGGAGAGCTCGTGGCCGAGCACCTGGCCGCGCGCCGCACGGCCCAGTTCGACACCGTGCACGTCCGAGCCGCAGATCCCGCACGAGTGGACGGCGACGACCACCTCGTCATTGCCGGGCGAGGGGTCGGGCAGGGAGGTCACCTCGACGGCATGGTCCGCGACGACGAGGGCACGCACCGCGAGCGCCTCGCTCAGCCGCGGACGAGGCGCCGGAAGCGCTCGGCGACGCCGGCTGGGGTCAACCCGTAGTGCTCGATGAGCGCCGCCGGCACGCCGACCTCGAGGTCCTCATCGGGTAGGGCGAGCACGTCGAGGCGGACGTCGACACCGTGCCGGCCGAGGACCTCCGCGACCATCGAACCGAGGCCCCCGAGGACGTGGTGTTCTTCGACGGTGAGGAGCGCCCCCGTCGCCGCCGCCTCGATGACGGCTCGCTCGTCGAACGGCTTGAGGTAGGCGGCATCGAGCACCCGCACGCTGAACCCCTCCTCCGCGAGCATCTCCGCGGCGCCGAGGGCGGCCGACGTGCCGAGGCCGGTAGCGATCACGGCCGCGTCGTCACCGGGTCGCACTTCCATGATCGAGCCGGGGGGAATCGTCGGCACGGCCGGATAGACCGAGCGGGTGACGCCCTCGCACGTGCGGACGAGCACCGGACCGTCGACGTCGAAGGTCGATCGCAACAGGGCGAGCGTGGAATAGGCGTCGCTCGGCGCGCACACCGTCAAGTTCGTGATCGTCCGGGCGACGGCGAGCTCCTCGATCGCATGGTGGCTGGTGCCGAAGAACCCCATCGCGAGGCCCGACAGCCGGGTCACGATCCGGACCCGCATCTTCGTGGCCGCGAGATCGGTGCGGATCTGCTCGGCGCACTTGAGCATGCCAAAGGGCGCCATCGACACGACGTAGGGAACGAACCCGCACGCCGCGAGGCCCGCCGCGACCGAGACGGCGTTCGTCTCGGCGATGCCGAGGTCGAAGTAGCGGTCGGGAATGGCCTCCCGCACGGGCACCAGAGAAGCGCCCATGTCCGCCGAGAGCACGACCACCTCGGGGTGGGCGCCGGCGAGACGGGCGAGCTCCTCGGCGACGACGTTCGGGCTCTTCGCCTGCGCCTCCTCGGAGAAGACGTCCTCCATCTGGGTCGTCACGTTCGTCATCGCCCGAGCCTCGCCTGGATCTCGGCAACCGCCGCCACCCGTTCCTCCTCGGTCATATGGCCGAGATGCCAGGCCTGGGGTGCCGCCTCCATGTCGGCGAGGCCTTTGCCCTTTCGCGTCCTCGACACGATGCAGCGCGGCTGGTCGCCGTCCGGATCGCCAAGCGCATCGAAGGTACGCACGAGCGCCCCGACGTCGTTGCCGTCGATCTCTTCGACGGCCCAGCCGAAGGCCTCGAAGCGGATCGCCAGCGGCTCGATGTTCATCGTGACCGACGTCGCCCCCGCGCCGGAGAAACCGTTGGCGTCGAGGATGGCGACGAGGTTGCCCAGCCGGTAGTGGGACGCCGCCATGGCGGCCTCCCAGATCTGGCCCTCCTGGAGCTCGCCGTCACCGGTGAGCACGAAGATGCGCGCGTCGCTTCCCTCGAGGCGTAGACCGAGGCCCATCCCCACACCCACCGAGAGGTTGTGACCGAGAGAGCCCGAGCTGAAGTCGACGCCGGGCACCTTGCGCATGTCGGGGTGGTCGGTGAGCGGGGAGCCGAGGCGGCCGTAGTCGTCGAGCCAGGACGCCGGGAAGTATCCGAGGTCCGCCAGGACCGGCCATTGGCCGACGGCGACGTGGCCCTTGCCGAGCAGGAACCGGTCCCGGTCGGGCCAGGCCGGCTCCAACGGATCGAGACGGAGGGTGTGGTAGTAGAGCACGGCCAGCACCTCGGCGCAGGAGAAGGTGCTCGAGTAGTGGCCGAGCCCCGCCTGGTCGATCAGTCGGATCGTCTCCAGTCGGATCCAGTCTGCGCGGCGCCTGAGCTCGTCTTCGCCGACCTGCCTTCCTCTCTCGAGGACGGTCGTCGCCCGAGGGCCTGCTGCAACGGTCATCTCACTCCTCTCGCCGGGAGGTACGCCGGTCAAGATACGCCGCGGTCTGACGCAGCCTTTCATCATCTCGCTCTCCGCGTTGTTTCCCGCGTCCGGCGGTCCGACGGCCGTCTGTTGGCGTGCCGGGGTCCAGCTGGAGGCTAGGGGCTCAGGATCTCGTTGTTGCGGGCGACGATCCGTTCGTCCCAGTCGTGGTCGGTGAGGACGTAGAGCCGCCCCTCCTTGATGGCATCGAAGAGGATCTCCGCGACCTCCGATGGGGCCATCCCCTGCGAGAGCTGCTCGTGCATGCGCGCACGCAGCGCCTGGCCGGCCTCGGCCCCGGGCGTCGGCACCTCGTTCTTCAGTTCCTCCGGTCGGTTGCGGCTGCCCTGGAAAAGCCGGGTGGCGATGATGCCCGGGCACAACGCGGTGACTCCGACCTTGGCGGCGCGCTCGCGCAGGTCGGCATCGAGGGACTCGGTGAGGGCGAGCACGGCGTGCTTGGCGATGCCGTACATGTTCCCGGCCTTGACCACCGAGGTCATCGAGCAGGTGTTCACCATGTGGCCGCCGTCCTCGTTGGCGAGCAGGACCGGGATGAAGGTGCGGACGCCATAGACGACGCTCCAGAAGTTCACGCCGATCGTCCAGGTCCAGTCCTTGTCCGTCGCCTCCCAGATGGCACCGTCGAGGTAGCCCTCGACGCCTGCGTTATTGCAGACCAGGTGCACCGCTCCGTACTGGGCAAGCGAAGCCTCGGCGAGGTGCTCGACCGCGGCGAGACTGGAGACGTCGGTCGGCACCGTGAGCACTTCGTGCCCCTCGCCCCGCAACTCCTCCGCAGCCTCCTCGAGGCCAACCACGTCGATGTCGGCGAGGGCGAGCAACATGTCCGCCTCGGCGAACCGCTGGGCGAAGGCGCGTCCCATGCCGCTCGCCGCGCCGGTCACGACCGCGACCTTCCCCGCGAACTGCTGCATGGCTCCTCCTTGTCAGGGTCCCGGGCTTGTCAGGTGGGGTCCCGGGCTTGTCAGGTGGGTCCCGGGCACTCCGAGCCCGGTGCGCGGCTCTCGCAGATGGTAGGCGCGGGTGCCTCGGCACTCCGTCATCGTCGCCCGCTCATCGCCGGTCGGGGCCGAGCAGCTCCAGCACCGGCCCGAAGAGCGACAGCGACAGCTCGGAGCGCTCGATGAGCTCCACGACGGTGCCGTGCAGGCCGTCGCCCTCGAGGTAGGCCCAGCGAACCGGGTTGCCCGGTCCGGTGCCGTCGACGAGCAACTCGGCGGGGGGGTCTGCCGAGCGCGCGGCGGCCAGCCGATCATCGAGATCAGGCACGAGGAAGGCGAGGTGATGCAGGCCTTCGCCCCGCTCAGCGAGGAACTCGGCGTGCGGGGAGCGCTGGTCGAGCGGTTCGAGCAGCTCGAGGAGGACGCCACCGAGCACCCCGAAAGCGATCTTCAGAGCGAACGACGTCGGGCGCCCGTGCACAAGCGCGCCGTCGAAGCGCGACGTTTCACCGATTGTGCGGAAGGGACCTGCGCCGAACCGTTCGTGGAGTTCGTCCTGCGCCTCCGCGCAGTCACGCACCACCCAACCGAGGTGGAACAGATCTGGCAGCTCCGATGCCGACACGCCGTCCTCCTCCCTCGTGCTGCGCCTCTCGGCCCGGGTCCGACCGGGTCTACGTGAGGTCGGTCACCTCGACGACGCAGACGCAGTCGCCCACCTTCACGTTCGTCCCCTCGGCGACCGAATGCTCGAGCATCATGCCGTCGGCGGTGGCCTCCACTTCCTGGTCGATCTTCTCCGTCTCGATCTCGTAGATCGGTTCGCCGCGCCGGAACTCCTCTCCGGGCTGCTTGGAGAAGCGGACCACGGTCGCCTCCTCCATCGTCATGCCGATCTTCGGAAGCTTCACCTTGACGCGCATCGGTCCTCGACGTGAGTCAGGCCGGTACCCGGTCGTGGCCGACGAGCGCGAGCACGGCGGCGGTGATGCGCTCGGCGTCCGGCAGCACGCGGGCCTCGGCATTGGGAGCGTACGGGATGGCGACGTTCGGCGTCGTCACCCGGCGCACGGGGCCCTTCAGCGAGGAGAAGCCCTTCTCCGCCACGACCGCGGCGATCTGGCTGGCGGCGCCGCAGCACTCCCGCGCCTCGTCGACGACGACGAGGTGGCCGGTCTTCTCCACCGAGGCCAGCACCGCGGCGTCGTCGAACGGGACGAGCGTGCGGGGGTCGATCACCTCTGCGCTCACGCCCTGCTCCGCGAGAGACTCCGCGGCGGACAGGGCGGGCTTCACCATCCGACCGATCGCCACCACGGTGGCGTCGGCCCCCACGCGACGGATCGCGGCGACGCCGAGCGGCACCAGGTGGTCGCCGTCCGGGATCTCGCCGAGGTCGCCGCCACGACCCGAGGGCTCGAGGAAGAAGCTCGGGTTCCGCCCCCTGATCGCGGTCTTCAACAGACCCTTGGCGTCGGCCGACGTGGAGGGGGTGAGCACGTTGATGCCGCCCAGGTTCATGAGCATCGGGTAGGCCGAGTCGGAGTGCTGGGCGGCGTTCGCCGCACCGCCGCCGTAGCCGGCGATGATGGTGATGGGGAGCTCGACCTGGCCACCGGTCATGAGGCGGAGCTTGGACATCTGGTTCCCGATCGCGTCCATGCCGGTGTAGAAGAAGTTCGAGAACATCATGTGGACCACGACGCGATAGCCGGCCGAGGCGAGGCCGACGGCCATGCCGGTCAGGGTCGCCTCGCAGATCGGGGTGTTGCGGACTCGGTCGTGCCCGAAGGTCTCGTGCAGGCCCCGCATGTCGCCGGTGATCGACAGCTCCACATCCTCGCCGTAGACGATGACCTTGGGGTCGCGCCGCATCTCCTCTGCGAGCGCGTCCCCGACCGCCTGGATGAGGCGACGTTCCATGCTCAGGCCTCTCCTCGTACGAACATCAACGCCTCTGCCAGTTCCGGGTCAGCGGGGCTGCCCGCCTCGGCGAAACGGACGGCGTCTTCGACCCGGCCCGCGACCCTCGCCTCGATGTCGGCAAGGACCTCGTCGCCGGCGACCCCGGTCGAGAGCAGCTTCGCCCCGAGGCGGGCGATCGGGTCCTTCTCGCGCCAGGCCGCGATCTCCCCGTCCTCCCGGTAGCGCCCGCCGGAGAGGACGAACGCCTCGGCCTCGAAGTGGCCCTGGATCCTGTAGGTGTGCGCCTCGAGGAACGAAGGACCGCCACCTGAGCGCGCCCGATCGACGGCCTCGCCCGCGGCGCGCCAGACGGCGACGACGTCGTTGCCGTCCACCTCGACCGTCGGCATCGAGAAGGCGCGGGCTCGATCGGCGATGCTCCCTGCGGTCACCTCGCGGGAAGGAGTGAACTCGGAGAACGTGTTGTTCTCGCAGACGAAGACGAGCGGAAGACCCCACAGGGTCGACACGTTCAGGTTCTCCATGAGCACGCCTTGGTTCGCAGCACCGTCACCGAAGAAACAGACCGACACCTTGCCATCCCCGTCCAGCTTCGCTCCGAAGGCGGCCCCGGTCGCGATCGCGAGTCCCGCGCCCACGATGCCGTTCGCACCGAGGATGCCCTTCGAGAGGTCGGCCACGTGCATCGAGCCGCCCATGCCCCGGCAGATCCCCTCGTCCTTCGCCCAGATCTCGGCCATCATCGCGTTCAGGTCCCCGCCCTTGGCGAGGAAGTGGCCGTGGCCCCGGTGCGTCGAGGTCGCGTAGTCCCGGTCAGAGAGGTGCGCGCACACCCCGACCGCGACCGCCTCCTCGCCGATGTAGAGATGGACCGCGCCCGGGAGCCGGCCCGCGGCGCTGTCGTCTCGCAGGCGCTCCTCCGTCCGCCGGACGAGCAGCATCCGCTCGTAGAGCGACAACAGCTCCTCGGTGGAGGGTTCGGTCACTTCTCGGGCGTTCGGGGCCCGATCTTCGGTCTCAGTCGTCATCTCCCGACCCTCCTGTCGCTTCGAGCTGCGGGTGACCGGACACGGCACCAGTCAACCAGACGCCGGAGGAGCGCGGCACCTGCGCATCGGCGGCCGTCCCGCGCGGTCCTACGTGCTCAGTCCGCGAAGACGGCGAAGCCCCGGACCTCGATGCTCGTGCGGAGCGGGGCGTCGGACGGGCAGGACGGGTCCGCAAAGGCGCCGTGGAACGTGCACGAGGTCGGCGACGGTCCGAGGTCCCAGCCCTTGAACACCAGCAACTCGTTCGGGGTCATGTTGGAGAAGTACCACCACTCGTGAGCCGGGTTGGGTCGCACCAGGCTGATCTCGAAGTTGAT
>JASHYA010000300.1 GCA_030043315.1 Acidimicrobiales bacterium | reverse complement strand
CTCTACGAGGAGTGGAAGCGGCGCATGCAGGCCGCCATCGACGAGCTCGAGGCGATCGAAGTGCCCGAGCTCGGCGAGTTCGACGACGAAGAGGTCGTGACCTCCGCGCGCGGCTACGCCACGAACCACCTCGTACGCGAGCGGTTCCACCGGTGCGTCGACCTGTACTCGATCGTCTGGAACCACCACATCGAATTCGTCATGCTCGCCTTCGGCGCGTACGTCGTGTTCTCCGAGTTCCTCGCGAAGGCCTTCCCCGAGATCCCGGACCAGTCGATCGCCCGGATGGTGGCGGGCATCGACGTCATCATGTACCGGCCCGACGAGGAGCTGAAGCGCCTCGCCCGTCTGGCCGTCTCCCTCGACGTCGACGACCTCCTCACCGACGAGTCCGACCCCGCAGCGGTGTTCCGACGGCTCGCCGAGCGGGGCGAGCCGGGCGCGACCTGGCTCGCCGAGTGGGAGAAGAGCTCGATTCCCTGGTTCCACGTCTCGACCGGCGACGGGCTGTACCACCACCACCGCAGCTGGCGGGACGATCCCCGCGTCCCTCTCGCCGGCCTGTCCCGCTACGTCTCGCAGGTCCGTGCCGGCGACGACCTGCGCCGACCGACCGAGCGGCTGAAAGAGGAGCGCGAACAGGTCGCCGGTCGCTACCGGGCGCTGCTCGAGACCGACGAGGAGCGCGCCGCGTTCGACCAGATGCTCGGCCTCTGCCGGACGACGTTCCCCTACGTCGAGGAGCACAAGTTCTTCTGCGAGCACTGGTTCACGACCCAGTTCTTCGCGAAGATGCGCGACTTCGGCGGGCTGCTCGTCCGCTTCGGCGTGCTCGACGACGCGGAGGACGTCTTCCAGCTCCAGCACTACGAGATCGACCAGCAGCTCGCCAACGTGATGCTCGCGTGGTCGGCGGGATCGTCACCCGTCGGGACCGCCGAGGTGAGGGCGCTCGTCGCCGAGCGCAAGGCGATGCTCGAGGTGCTCGCCACCTGGTCGCCGCCGCCTGCACTCGGTCCGGTGCCGGAGGCGCTCAACGACCCGGCCGTGAAGCTCTTGTGGGGGATCACCTCCAAGACCGTCCGGATCTGGGCCGAGGCTGCCGAGGAGAGCTCGACGCGGATCCAGGGCCTCCCCGCCTCGCCGGGCGTCGTCGAGGGCGTCGCCCGGGTGCTTTCGAGCGTGAACGAGATCGACCACATCGAGAGCGGCGAGATCCTCGTCTGTCCGGTCACCTCGCCGAGCTGGGGGCCGGTGTTCGGCAAGATCAAGGCGGCGGTGTCGGACAGCGGCGGCATGATGTCGCACGCGGCGATCGTGGCGCGCGAGTACGGGATGCCGGCGGTCGTGGGGACCGGGACGGCCACCCAGCGGATCAAGACCGGCGACCGGCTCCGCGTGGACGGCGACCAAGGCATCGTGGTTATCCTGTCCTGACCGCACCGCCGCGACGAAGGGGTAGAGCCGCGATGAGCGTGCCGTCATGAGCGACCTCGTCCTCCCGATCGCACAGGTCGGCCGTCCCCATGTCCCGCTCGTCGGTGGCAAGGGCGCCAGCCTGGGCGAGATGGTGCGCCTCGGCCTCCCCGTCCCTCCCGGCTTCGTCGTGACGACGACGGCATTCCGTCAGGCCCTCGCCGAGCTCGACCCGACGGCGCGGAGGCTGACGACGATCGCCGGCCTCGACCCGCACGACCGCGCGGCGGTCGAGACGGCCACGGCTCCCCTGCGCGAGGCGATCGCGACCTACCCGCTCCCGGGCGCGCTCGCAGAGGACGTCCTCGTCCGCTACCGGCGGCTCGACGGCGGTCGCGGCTCACCCCCGGTCGCCGTGCGTTCGAGCGCCACGGGCGAGGACGCGCTCGACGCCAGCTTCGCGGGGCTCCAGGACACGTTCCTGTGGGTCCGCGACGAGGCCACCCTGCTCGACCGCCTCCGGGCGTGCTGGGCGAGCCTCTACTCGGTCGAGTCGGTCTGCTACCGACGCCAGCGGGGCATCGCGGAGGAGGACGCCGAGATGGCCGTCGTCGTCCAGCAGATGATCGAGTCGCGCAGCTCCGGGGTCATGTTCACCCGCTCGCCGAGCACGGGGGACCGGTCGGTGGTCGCCGTCGAGTCGGCCTGGGGCCTCGGCTCGGCGGTCGTCGGTGGGGAGGTGACGCCCGACTCCTTCACGGTGAGCAAGGTCACCGGTGAGGTCCTCCGCCGGCAGGTCTCCGAGAAGCTCAGGCGCCACGTGCCGGACGGTTCTTCGGGCGGTGTGCTCGACGAGGAGGTCCCCGCCGAGCTCCGGTCGGTGCCGAGCGTCACCGACGAGGAGCTGGGCGCGCTCGTCGCGCTCGCCCAAGCGGTCGAGGCCCACTTCGGCGTCGCCCAGGACGTCGAGTGGGCGGTCGCGGCCGTCGGGCCGTCGGGAGACGGCGTCTACCTGCTCCAGAGCCGGCCCGAGACGGCGTGGTCGACGCGTGCGTCCGAGCCGATCGCGGCGCCGAAGGCCCGCGCCTTCGACCACGTGATCGAGGCGATGGGCCGCACGTGAACCCGACGCGCGTCGACGACACCTCGGTGGCCGGTGCCGCCGGCCACGTGATCGAGGCGACGACCCGCGCGTGAACCTGTCGCCCGAGGACGTCGAGGAGATCTTGAAGGTCCTCGACTCGACCGACTACGACGAGCTGCATCTCGAGACGGACCGCTTCGTGCTCCGGCTCCGGCGAGCCGCCGGAGGGTGGACGGAAGAGCACGAGGCGCGCGGCGAGGTCCGCATCGTCGCCGACCAGGCAGGTGAGGAGCCGACCAGCGCGGAGCGGCCGGATCGGGGGGCCGTGGCCGAGGCCGAGGCCGAGCGGGAGGGGCTGCTCGCGGTGCGCGCGCCGCTTCCCGGCGTCTTCTACCGCGCCCCGAAGCCGGGCGAGCCTCCCTTCGTCGAGGTCGGCGACCGGGTCGAGCCCGAGACGGTCGTGGCCATTCTCGAGACGATGAAGCTCATGAACCCTGTCCGGGCCGGGGCGGCGGGCACCGTCGCCGACTTCGCGGTCGCCAACGCCGAGCCGGCGGAGCAAGGCGCCGTGCTCTTGTGGCTGGCCCCGGACCTGTCGGTATCGGGCGAGTCGTGAGGATCCGTCGCCTCCTCGTCGCCAACCGGGGCGAGATCGCCCTCCGGATCCTGCGCACCTGCGAGCGGCTGGGGGTCGAGAGCGTCCTCGCCGCCTCTGACGCCGACCTCGACTCGCCTGCGGCGCGCCGGGCAGACCGGGTCGTCCGCCTGGGGCCGGCCCTCCCACAGGAGAGCTATCTCTCGGTCGACGCGGTCGTGCGCGCCGCGCTGGCGTCGGGGGCGACCGGGGTCCATCCGGGCTACGGCTTCCTCTCGGAGAACCCGGCGCTGGCGGAGGCCTGTGCCGAGGCCGGCCTGCTCTTCGTCGGGCCGACCGCCGAGCACCTGCGCGCGCTCGGCGACAAGCTGCAGGCCCGCGCGTCGGCGGTCGCCGCCGGCTTGCCGGTCCTGCCCGGCGGCGAGGTCGCGAACGCCGCCGAGGCCGAGGCGATGCTGGAGCGCACCGGTCTGCCGGTCCTGGTGAAGGCCGTGGGGGGCGGCGGCGGCCGCGGGATGCGCCTCGTCTCCGACGCCCGCGCGCTCGGCGGCGCCCTGGAACTGTCGATGGCCGAAGCTGGCGGCGCCTTCGGCGACAGCCGCGTCTATCTCGAGCGCTACGTCGCCCGCGGCCGCCACGTCGAGGTCCAGCTCCTTGGCGACGGCCAGCGGGTCCTGCACCTCGGCGAGCGGGACTGCTCGGTCCAGCGTCGCTACCAGAAGCTGGTGGAAGAAGCTCCCGCCGCGGCGCTCCCCGAAGGGGTTCGCTCGGCGATG
>JASHYA010000299.1 GCA_030043315.1 Acidimicrobiales bacterium | reverse complement strand
CGTCTGGACGCGATGACCGAGGGCCGGTTCGCGCTGGAGCTGTGCGAAGGCGTGACCGACGGGCGCAAGCCGTGGGGTCTCGACCTCGCGGTGTTCGACGCGAACACCGGTCAGGTGCGGCCCGCCACCACGCTCTCGGGCGGCGAGACCTTCATGGCGGCGCTCGCGCTCGCGCTCGGCCTCGCCGACGTGGTGTCCGGGGGCTCGAACCGGGAGGTCGGCGCGCTGTTCGTCGACGAGGGGTTCGGGTCGCTCGACGTCCAGTCGCTCGACGCGGTCATCGACGTCCTGCGCACCCTCGAAGACGGCGGCCGCGTCGTCGGAGTCATCAGCCATGTACGTGAGCTGCAGCACGCGCTCCCGTCCGGCATCACGGTCGAGCCGTCCGCCGGGGGGTCACTGGCGACTGTCCATTACCCGCCGCCGTGAGCGCCGGCGCCCTCGAGCCCGTTCTGGGGAGCTCCGGGGTGACAGACAACCCCGTGTCTTGCCTGACCGTGAGCGCCTGGTGCCCCTGCCGGGCCGTCGCCGAGCGTCGCAGGTACGGCGTCGCCCGGCGTCGCGGGAACGGCGTCGACCACAGCCCCAGGAACGCCACCCTGGGTGTCCATTCTCACGCCGCCGGTGCGGTTGCCGAGCGACGAGCTTCCGACGTTGGCAGCGATGACGAGCACCAGCGCTCCCACCTCGAATCCCGACAGCCGCTGTCCGAGGATCGCGAATCCAGCCAGCGCGGCGAACGCGGGTGCCATGCTGAGGAGGATCCCGAACGCCCGGGGCGTCGCCCTGCGCAGCGCCGCAATCTCGCACGAGTAGGGGACAACGGAGGTCAGAACAGCAACGACCACGCCGACGCCGAGGATCGCCGGGTGAAGGAGATCGGCCCCCGCGCGTAGCGCGGCGATGGGAGCGACCAGGATCGCTCCGACCGCCATGGCGCCGGCCAGGCCGGTGGTGCCACGGAATCGCCTGCCGGTCTCCCGGTTGATGAGGATGTAGCTGGCCCAGAAGCATCCGGCCAGCACGGCGAAACCGACGCCCGCGACGTCGAGATGGTGGACCGCTCCGAAGATGCTGCCGCTCGCCAGGAGGAGGACACCCCCTCCCGCCAGAAGCGCCCACAAGCCGTCAGTCCACCGTCGCGAGCCCAGAAGGGCGATCGTCAGCGGCCCGATGAACTCCACGGTCACCGCCACTCCGAGCGGAATCCGCGCGATCGACTCGTAGAACGAGAGGTTCATCCCTGCGAGCACGAGACCGAAGAGCACGACCACGGCGAGGTCCGCCCGACGCGAGGGACGTAGGACCCGCCGGAGGGGTCGGATGCCCATCCTCCATGGCCGTGCGATCACGGCGAGCGCGACGGCGGCAAAGACGAGGCGCATGGTCAGTGCACCCGCAGGCCCCACCTGGCCGATCAGCTTCGTGGCGAGCGCCGATCCGCACTGCCCTGACACGCTGCTCGTGAGGACCAACGCCGCCGCGGGCGGCCCGGAGCGCTCCGCTCGCTGAGGGACTGGCAGGGTTCGCATGGAGAGGGCGGCGTCGGGAGGATCTCGGGTCGGGGTCGGGGTCGGTCGGGGTCGGGGTCGAGACGGTGTCGGGACTGTCGGGACGATCATCGAGTGACCGGGCCAGACGCAACCAGGGTACCGGCGCCGGCGCGGGTGGCGTGCCGGCAGGCGGGCGCCACGGACGAGCGGTCCGTCCTGCGCACCACTACCGTAGGGCGCCGCCCCTCTGGGGGCGTGGATCGAACCGTCGCTGGACGACCGAATCGGGACCTCCGAGCAGAGCGACTGGAGACAGGAGAAGCGAGGTCATGGGCGCACTGGACGGGCGTGTGGCGATCATCACCGGCGCCGGTCGCGGCATCGGGCGCGAGCACGCGCTGCTCTTCGCGGCTGAGGGTGCCAAGGTCGTCGTGAACGACCTAGGCGGAGCGTTGGACGGCTCCGGTGACGACCGTTCGGCCGCTGAGCAGGTCGTGGAGGAGATCAAGGCCTCCGGCGGCGAGGCCGTGGTGAACACCGACGACGTCGCCGACTGGGAGGGAGGCAAGAGGCTCATCGGGTCGGCCGTCGAGGCGTTCGGCGACGTGCACGTGCTCGTGAACAACGCTGGGATCCTGCGCGACCGCATGATCGTGAACATGACGGAAGAGGATTGGGACAGCGTCATCCACGTGCACCTGAAGGGGCACTTCGTCCCGACGCATTACGCCGCGACGTACTGGCGTGAGCGTGCCAAGGCGGGGGAGGAGGTAGCCGCATGCGTCATCAACACGTCGTCCACCTCTGGGCTCCTCGGCAACCCCGGCCAGGCGAACTACGGGGCAGCGAAGGCGGGCATCGCCGCGTTCACGGTGATCGCCGCCCAGGAACTGGGCCGTTACGGCGTGCGCGTGAACGCGATCGCGCCCGCCGCCCGCACCCGCATGACCGAGCTCACGCCGGGCCTTTCGGACATCGTGAGGCGGCCGCAGGACGAGTCGCAGTTCGACGTGTGGGACCCTGCGAACATCTCGCCGCTCGTTGCGTACCTCGCGACCGAGGAGTGCCCGCTCACGGGCCGGGTCTTCTTCGTCCAGGGCGGGACCGTCCGCAACTTCCAGAACTGGACGATGACCGAGTCCATCGATCGCCAGGCGCGCTGGACGGTGGAGGAGCTGAAGGGCGAGATGCTCAAGTTCGCGCCGACCCAGGCCGCCGAAGCCAAGGGGTAAGCGAGACGAACTCAGTTGCGACGGGCCCTCAAGCCCACGAGAGAACCGCGACTTTGAAGTAGGTCAAATCCTTGAATGGCCAGTGTAAGTCTGGTTCTCGTAATCTGATCTTCGAGGTCGCGGTGCAGCAGCGCCTCAATCCGTTTGATGCGAGCGTACAACGTGCGCCGTTGGATCGAGAGTGCTCTCAAGGTGTCGGCTTTTCGACCAGCATTCGCCAGGTATGCCCGCAGCGTGGGAAAGAGCTTCGATCGCGTGTGCACGTCGTAGTCCAGAAGTGGACTCAGCTCGAACTCTACGAATCGGGCCAGTTCCGGTCCCTGCGCCAACTGCATCAGAAGTTGGAGCGTACCTAGATCGGAATAGTGTCGTATGCGATGGCTTGGCGAACTGATGCGCGCAAACGACATTGCCGTTACGGCCTCGCCGAGCGCCTTGTAGAGCTCGTCGGCGCTCGCGGCGTAGCTCGTTCCGGCGGTGACAAGCTCTGCAAAGTGCGGCCGCATGCTCTCCTGAACGATCTGCTCTACGACAGTCGCTTGTGTTCTCGTCCCTGGAACGGCCAGGACTGCAATAATTCGATCACTATGTAGACCAGCCAAGGCGACGCAGCCGTGGGTTTGGGCCGCATTTCGGAGATCGCTGACCACAGACAGCCGCCACTCCAATCGGTCATCCTCGGAAACTCTGTTCTGGCTCTCTTCCGCTGCCTCGCTAGCGGACATCGCGACCACTGCAAGGCGGCCGTTGCGGAAGTCGGCGCCGAGCGTTCGCGCACGCCGAAGAAAGCTCTCGGTTGAGCCATGTCGACCGGTCGCCAACTCCCCGATCAGGGCACTCCCCGCCCGATCAACCATCTGGGCCTTGCTCTTCTCGGCCAGGACGGCGAGGGCCAGCGCTGCGCCGGCCCGATCGACCAATAGCTCCGTGATGTCGTCGAGCCTTCGCTCATCTTCCAGCACATGGAGACGCCCCCAAGGCTGATGGCCGATCCAGATGTCCATCCACAGGCACTGGGGATCTCCGATGCTGCGATTAACCGCACCGCGGGTCTTCCCGTGGTGGTGCACTCTGGAATGCTGTTCCCAAGATGAAGGGATGAGCTCCAACCACGACCGGGCTCCGGCGATCTCGACCACTTGGTGGGCCTCGTCTTCAAGAACCACCGGATTGCCAAAGATGTCAGCCAATCTGTTGGTGATCGCGCGGATGTCTGTCCCGTTCAGGATCAACTCCGCGAGCTCTCGACTCACCGTTTCCGCCTGTCGAAGCTGTTCGTATTGGCGATTGATGATCTCACGATGAACCGCCTCCGTGATATCCACGAAAGGGGTCTCGCGCTGTAGCGCGATCAGGGGAAACATCAGCTTGACAGCGGTCGCGATCATCGAATCAGGGATTCGCTGGAAGGTGCGTCCCAATTCGATCATGAGCCCGCTTGCACCAGCGGCGGAAAGCTCTGCCAGATACCGCTTTTGAACCGAAGCGTTTGCAGCGATTCCCATTCCGGTCGTGAGGATGAGCTCTCCCCCCCGAAGTAGATCAGCGATGTCGGCGGGTTCGGCGATGTGAACCCACCGAACGAGACGATCCAGTTGCTCCTCGGCGGCAAGGACGATCGGCTCAGCTCGCCGGACAGGGCCAAGTGTGAGCAATGCCCGGAGCGTCAGGGCCATGGTGCCACTTTAGTGCATCTTCTGCAGACCTGAATGCCCAAGATGTGCATTGCCCGTACCGTGCGACGTCTGTACCCTGAGCCACGCAGGCGAGCTCCAAGGACCTCCTCAAGCGGAGAGCAGCTTCGCCGAAGCGTCGAGAGAGTGGTGGTGTGATGCCACGCCACCTCGGGATCGACGACAATGAGCCCGACAGATGGGGGGAATCGAGTGCGCACGCGTCAACTGCGGAAGCTTCGGCTGATGCTCTCCAGCGGGGTGGCCGTTGTATGCATTGCCTCTCTCGGGACGACCGTCATTTCGTCCACCATGAGCGGCGCGTCAGCAAGTTCGAAAACACAGGTAGTGCTTGCCGAGCGTCCGACCACACGGCCCAATTTCATCTTTCCATACTTCTCGGCCTCGTATTTCACCATTGCGAATCTCTACGAAC
>JASHYA010000298.1 GCA_030043315.1 Acidimicrobiales bacterium | reverse complement strand
GCGAGCGCGGTGAACGCGGCGGTCGCCCCGGCCTCGGTGATGCCCTCCTGGAGCAGGTGGCCGGAGGCGCTCTCGGCGTACTTGAGCGGGAGGTCGGCGTCGACCGGGACGTACCGCTGGCCCCCGGGGGCGTAGATCTTCGCTTCGGCGATGATGGGCTCGAGCCCGAAGGTGCGGGCCTCGTCCGAGACGATGGGCGCAACGAGCGGGCCGAAGTCCGGGTCGCGCACGAGGTTGCGGAGAAGCCTCGCGAAGGCCATGGTCGTCGACGCCGCCTGGCTGCCCGAGCCGGCCATGAGGTCGGCGAAGACCTTCGAGTCGGGCAGCACGACCTTGGCGGGCCGGACCACGCGGCGGGGCAGCGCGCCGGCGAGCGCCTTGCGCCGCGCCATCAGGTACTCGTGCGCCTCGGAACCCTCGGGCGGCCGGTAGTACGGAGGGACGTCGGCGTCGAGCGCCTCGTCAGGGATCTCGTCGGCGAGGTAGAGCCGGTCCCGGAGCACCCGGAGCTGGTCCCGGGTCATCTTCTTGATCTGGTGGGTGGCGTTGCGGGCCTCGATCTGGGGACCGAGCGTCCAACCCTTGATGGTCTTTGCCAGGATGGCCGTCGGCGCCCCCCGCTGCTCGGTGGCGAGCTTGTAGGCCGCGTACAGCTTGCGGTAGTCGTGCCCGCCGCGCGGGAGCGTGCGCAGCTCGTCGTCGGTCAGGTGCTCGACCATCCTGCGCAGCCGCGGGTCCGGCCCGAAGAAGTGCTCCCGGATGTACGCCCCGGACTCGACGGCGTACTTCTGGAACTCGCCGTCGACCGTCGTGTTCATCTTGTCCAGCAGGACGCCGTCCACGTCCCGGGCGAGCAGCTCGTCCCAGCGGGAGCCCCAGATGACCTTGATGACGTTCCACCCCGCGCCGCGGAAGAGGGCTTCGAGCTCCTGGATGATCTTGCCGTTGCCGCGCACCGGCCCGTCGAGGCGTTGGAGGTTGCAGTTGACGACGAAGATGAGGTTGTCGAGGTGCTCGCGCCCGGCGACGCCGAGCGCGCCGATCGACTCGGGCTCGTCCATCTCCCCGTCGCCGACGAAGCACCAGACCTTGCTCGTGCTCGTGTCGACGAGCTGGCGGCCGTGCAGGTAGCGGTTGACGTGGGCCTGGTAGATCGCCGTGAGGGGTCCGAGCCCCATCGACACGGTCGGGAACTCCCAGAAGTCGGGGAGCGAGCGGGGGTGCGGGTAGCTCGGCAGCCCGCCCCCGACCTCGTGGCGGAAGTTGTCGAGGTCCTGCTCGCTCAGGCGGCCCTCGACGAAGGCCCTGGCGTAGATGCCCGGCGAGGCGTGGCCCTGGACGAAGAGCTGGTCGCCGGCGCCGCCGTCGTCCTTGCCCCGGAAGAAGTGGTTGAAGCCGACCTCGTAGAGGGAGGCGGAGCTCGCGTAGGTGGACAGGTGGCCGCCGATGCCGTCGGTGCGCATGTTCGCGCGCACGACCATCGTCGCGGCGTTCCAGCGGATGTAGGCCCGGATGCGCCGCTCGAGGTACTCGTCACCGGGGAACCACGGCTCCTCGTCTGCCGGGATCGTGTTCACGTAGGGGGTCGAGACCGTCGCGGGGAAGTCGACCTGGAGGGAACGCGCGCGCTCCAGGAGCTTCATGAGCAAGAAGCGCGCCCTCGGCCGGCCCCGCGTGCTGACCACTGCGTCGAAGGAGTCGAGCCACTCGGCCGTCTCCTGCGCGTCGATGTCCGGCACCTGGTGCGACACCCCGTCGAAGAGCACGTCTCCACGGTACCGTTCCGTTCCCCGCATGCCGCGCCGCACCGCCGCTCTCGGTGTAGACCACGCTCGTGCTCACCGTGTACACCGACGGCTCGTGTCTCGGGAACCCCGGTCCAGGGGGCTGGGCGTGGGTCGTGCCGGAGGGGAGGTTCGAGAGCGGCGCCGAGCCCCGCACCACCAACCAGCGGATGGAGATCACCGCGTCGCTCCGGGCCCTCGAGGCACTCGGGCCCGACGGGTCGCTCGGGTCCCACGGGTCGCCTGGGCCGGACGGGTCGCCCGGGCCGGACGGGTCGCTCGGGCCGGACGGGTCGCCCGGGCCGGACGCCTCGCTCGAGCCGGACGCCGGAGGCGCCGGATCCTCAGGGATCCTCGTGCGGAGCGACTCCACCTACGTGGTGAACTGCTTCCTCCAGCGCTGGTGGGTGGGGTGGCGTCGGAGGAACTGGCGCAACTCGCAGGGCAAGCCGGTCGCGAACCGCGACCTGTGGGAGCCGTTGCTCGAGCTCGCGCTCGACCCGGTGACGCCCGTGCGCTTCGAATGGGTGAAGGGCCACTCCGGGGACCGGTGGAACGACGTGGTCGACGGGCTCGCGGTGAGCGCCGCCTCCACGGGCGCGGGCCGCTCGGGCACCTTCTGAACGGGCCCTCGTCTGGCCGGGTGCCCGCGCCCGCCCCTACCATCCCCGACATGTTGCTCGAGGGATCGTCCGCACTGGTGACCGGGGGCGCCTCCGGTCTCGGCGCCGCAACGGCCAAGGCGCTCGCCGCCGAGGGCGTGCGCGTCACCGTCTTCGACCTGAACGCAGACGGGGCGAAGACCGTCGCGGAGGAAGTGGGCGGTGACTACGTCGCGGGAGACGTCACCGAACCGGACGACTGCCAGCGCGCGGTGGACCAGGCGGCGACCGGCGGCACGCTCAGGATCGCGGTCAACTGCGCGGGGACGGGGTGGATCGGCCGAGTGATCGACCGGCAGGGAATCCCCCATCCGCTCGAGCCGTTCGAGTTCATCCAACGATTGAACGTCTTCGGGACGTTCAACGTCATGACGAAGGCCGCGTCCGCAATCGCCAAGACCGAGCCTCTCGAGGCCGGTGAACGCGGCGTCATCGTGAACACCGCGTCGGTGGCCGCGTTCGACGGGCAGATCGGCCAGCTGGCGTACTCCGCGTCCAAGGGTGCGGTCGTCGGCATGACGCTGCCCGCCGCCCGCGACCTCGCGGTCGTCGGCATCCGGGTGGTGACGATCGCACCCGGGCTGTTCGACACGCCCCTCCTCGGCATGCTCCCCGAGGAGGCGCGCCGCGGGCTCGCAGATTCGGTGCTCTTCCCGAAGGTGCTCGGGGACCCGGCCCGTTACGGGCAGCTCGTCGTGCACATCGCCCGCAACAGCTACCTGAACGCCGAGGTCGTCCGACTCGACGGCGGCATCAGGATGCCCCCGAAGTAGGCCTGGCACGTGCGCCTCGTCGAGGCGGGGGACGTCCGCCTCTTCCCTGTCGGACTGGGCACCTGGCAATTCGGCTCCGGGGAGTGGGGCTACGGCACGACGTACGCCGCAGAGGTCGCCCCGCGGATCGTGGAGCGGTCGCTCGACCTCGGCGTCGACGTGATCGACACTGCGGAGATCTACGGCTTCGGCCGGTCCGAGCGGATCGTCGGCGGCGCCCTCGCGCGGCGGCGCACCGAGGCGTTCCTCGCGACGAAGCTCTTCCCGGTGCTCCCGGTCGGCCCGGTCGTCGGCTGGCGGGCACGGGGCAGCCTCCGGCGCCTCGCCACCGACCACGTGGACCTCTACCAGGTCCACTGGCCGAACCCGGTGGTTCCTCAGCGTCCGGTCGCCGACGCGCTGGGCAAGCTCCTCGACGCGGGCCTCGCGCGCCACGTGGGGGTCAGCAACTACCCGTTGCAGCGGTGGCAGGAGCTCGAACGCGAGCTCGGCCGTCCGGTCCTCTCGAACCAGGTGCGCTACAGCCTCGTCGACCGGACGCCCGAGCGCGAGCTCCTGGGTTGGGCACAGGCGAACGGTCGCGTGATCATCGCCTACAGCCCGCTCGCGCAGGGACTTCTCTCCGGCCGGTACGGGCCGGACCGCCGCCCGACGGGGCTCCGGGCGAGGAGCAGCGTGTTCCGCCCCGACAGCCTGGCCGCCGCCGCCCCGCTGCTCGACGTGCTGCGCGAGGTGGCCGAGGCGCACCGCTCGACGCCCGCGCAGGTCGCCCTCGCCTGGCTCGTCCGGCGCCCGAACGTCGTGGTGATCCCGGGCGCGTCGTCGGTCGAGCAGGCGGAGCACAATGCCGCGTCGGCGGACATCGAGCTCAGCGCGGCGGAAGACGACGCGCTCACTGCGGCCTCCGACGCCTATCGTGACCGGCCTGCGCCGCCGGGGTTCGTGCCCGCGCGCGCAGAGGTGGTGCGGCGCAGGCTGCGTCGCGTCCTCGACGGCCTCAGGGCGTAGCGCCGGTACGCTGGAGGTCGTTTGCGTGCGGGGCGCCGGAGCGCCCGAGGAGGGACCGGTGGAGTACGACGTGGTGATCATCGGCGGCGGCCCGGGCGGCTACGCGGCCGCCCTTTACGGCGCTGCCGCGGGATTGGAGATCGCCATCGTCGAGCTCACAAAGGTCGGCGGCACCTGCCTCCACCGCGGTTGCGTCCCCGCCAAGGAGTTTCTCGAGTCCGCGGCCGTCTACCGGACGGTCGCCGGCGCCTCGGAGTTCGGCATCTCGACCAGCGAGCCGACCCTCGACTTCGCCGTCAACCAGCGCCGAAAGGCCGCGGTCGTCGACCAGCTTTACCGCGGGCTCAGCGGTCTCCTGCGCCATCGCAAGGTGACGATCCTGTCGGGGACCGGGACGCTCCTTTCCGACCGTCGCGTCCGGGTCGTCGACGGCCCGGACGCGGGCACCGAGCTCACCGGCCGCCACGTCGTCCTTGCCGCGGGCTCGGTGCCGCGCACCCTGCCCGGGCTCGACGTGGACGGCCGCTACGTGCTCACCTCCGACGAGTTCCTCGAGCTCGAGCACGTGCCGGCGTCCGTGGCGGTGGTCGGGGGTGGGGCGATCGGCTGCGAGTTCGCGTCGCTCCTCTCGGACCTCGGTGCCAAGGTGACGATCCTCGAGGCCCTGGACTCGATCCTCGCGGGTTGCGACGAGGAGGTCTCCGCCGCGGTCGCACGCTCGTTCAAGAGGCGCGGCATCGAGATCGTCACGGGCGCGGTGGTGAAAGGGCACACGCCCACCGCAGACGGCGCGCGGACCGTCGTCCACCTCGGCGACGGCAAGGAGGTCGAGGTCGAGACCGTGGTCGTCTCCGTCGGGCGCCGCCCTCGTACCGAGGGGCTGCTGTCCGAGGGGACCGGGGTGCGGCTCGACGAGCGCGGATTCGTCGTGGTGAACCACCTGATGCAGACGCACGAGCAGAACGTCTGGGCCGTCGGCGACGTCTGCGCCGGCACGCCGCAGCTCGCGCACGTCGCCTTCGCGGAGGCCATCTTGGTGATCAAGGGAATCCTCGGCGAGCCGATGATCCCCGTCGACTACGAGCGCGTGCCGTGGGCCATCTACTGCCACCCCGAGGTCGCCTTCGCAGGGCTCACCGAGTCCGTGGCGGTCGAGCGTGGCATCCCCATCGTGGTGAAGAAGGACCCGTTCGGCGGGAACAGCCGGGCACGCATCATCGGTGACACCGAGGGGCTCGTGAAGGTGGTCGCCGAGCAGCTCCCCGACGGGTCCGCCGGCAGGATCCTCGGTGTCCACATGGTCGGACCGTGGGTCACCGAGCTGCTCGGCCCGGGTTACCTCGCGGTCAACTGGGAAGCGACCGCCGCAGAGGTCGCGCAGTTCATCCAGCCACACCCATCGCTCTCCGAGACCTTCGGGGAGACGGTCCTCGCGTTGACGGGAAGGGGATTACACGTTGGCTGACGTCACGATGCCGCAGCTCGGCGAGACGGTCACCGAAGGGACCATCACCCGATGGATGAAGTCCGTGGGCGAGCGCGTCGACCGGGACGAACCGCTCTTCGAGGTCTCGACCGACAAGGTGGACTCGGAAGTCCCCGCCCCGGCGGGCGGGGTGCTCTCGGAGATCCTCGTCCAGGAGGGGGAGACCGTTGCGGTGGGCGCGCGGCTCGCCGTCATCTCCGACGGGTCGGCCGCAGCAGGTGCAGCCGCGGGGGCCGCGGCCCCGGCCGTGTCACCAGAGGCGTCGACCGCCGAGGTGTCGCCACCGCCGTCGGCGCCCCCGCCACCGCCACCCCCCGCGCCGACCCCGCCACCCCCTCAGGCGTCCGCGCCGCCACCTCCACCTCCGCCACCTCCACCCCCGGTCGGTTACACCTCGAGTCCGGTCACTGCGGAGGCCCCGGCCGCGGAGCGGCCGTCTGCTCGCAGCGACGACGGAGGGGAGCGGCCGTCCGGCGGCGGAGGCATGCTGCTCTCACCGGTCGTGCGCAGGCTGCTCGAGGAGAACGGCATCTCGGCCTCGGAGGTGACCGGCACCGGCCTCGGCAATCGCATCACGCGGGAGGACGTCCTCGCGTTGATCGACGCGCGCCGTGGCCCCGGTGCCGCCGCCCCGCCCGCGCAGCCACCCGTGGCGGCGCCGTCACCCGCGCCCGTGCAACCGCCTGCGGCCGCGC
>JASHYA010000297.1 GCA_030043315.1 Acidimicrobiales bacterium | reverse complement strand
GGTCCCGACGGTCTCCAACCCGCCGACGACCGAGGTGGGGACCGGGTCCCGCGAGCAACCGGCGGGCGCGGCGGCCTCCACCCACGCCGCCGCCCCCGCGGTGCACGGCGCCGGCGCGGCCGGGTTGCTCGCGCCGTCGGTGTCCGGCGTGAGCCTCACCCTCGCCGAGCTGTGCGCGGCGACGGGTCTCACCCCCGAGATCGTGGCGTCGCTCGAAGGCCTCGGGCTCCTGTCGCCGATACCCGTCGCAGGAGGGGCGTTCTACGACGAAGAGGCCCTTACGGTGGGCAAGCTGGTGGTCGAGTTCGGGAGGTACGGCGTAGAGCCTCGGCACCTCCGGATGTTCCGCAACGCGGCGGACCGCGAGGTCGGCCTCGTGGAGCAGGTGATCACGCCGCTGCTCCGGCAGCGCAACCCCGAGGCGCGCCAGCGTGCGGTCGACGCTGCGGCGGATCTCGCCAGACTGGGCCAGAGCATGCGCGCCTCGCTCGTTCGCTCCGAGCTCCGACGGCAGCTCGTGGTCTGATCCAGTCGCTGCACGCCGCCCCTGGGGCCACGCTACATTGCTCGTATGGTCGAAGTACGCCTCAGGGCTGTCCGGGTCGACCTCCAGTCGAACACTCCGGTGCTGTTGCTCCAGGAGACCGAAGGGGAAGGGCGCACGCTGCCGATCTTCATCGGCACGCCCGAGGCCGCCGCGATCGCGTACGCGTTGCAAGGCGTCGAGATGCCGAGGCCGATGACGCACGATCTCCTCCGTGACGTCCTCTCCACGCTCGAGGTCGCCGTCGAGCGTGTCGTGATCACCGAGCTGCGCTCGTCGACCTACTTCGCGGAGCTCCAGCTGCGCCGTGGCGGAGAGCGATCGGTGGTGTCGAGCCGCCCCTCCGACGCAGTGGCCGTCGCCGTGCGCACCGGCAGCCCGCTCTACGTGGCGGACGACCTGATGGACGCAGAGGGCATCCTGCTCACGATCGAGCCATCGGACGACGAGGAGGACGAGAGCCCCGATGAGCTCGTCGGTCAGTTCCGGCAGTTCCTCGACTCGATCAAGCCGGAGGACTTCAGCGGCTGATCCGGGCACGCGCTCGGCCAGGATCGCTTGCCGGCACCCTGGATCCGCCGAAAGGGCCGCGCGAGGGGGGTCGTCGGGTAACGTTCCTCGCGGTGGGCACGTCCGTCGCTGACGCGACACCGATGCCGCAACGCGGCTCCCCAGGGAGGCATGGCGGCGCGATGGGTCGGAGCACGCGCACGGTGAAACTCGCTGTGGCGCAGACGCGTCGCGTCGCGACCAAGCTCATGACTGCGTGGGGCCCCGAGGGTGGCGACGCGGTCCTGTACGGCCTGGCCACGCTCTTCGCACTGATCACCGGGCTCGTGGCGGGACTTCCCGCCTACCGCGTGTGGGCGTGGTTCGCGATCGGGCCGTACGCGTGCGGTGCGCTCGTCTCGGCCTACCTCGGGCGTCGTCGTACGAAATCAGGCGTTGCGGCGCGCGGATCGCACTGGGGGCCGGCGCGGGTCTGGGTGCTCCTCTTCCTCCTCGTCGGCTCGACCTTGGCGCCGCTCGCCGCCGAGGTCTCGTTGCGCAACGACGGACCGACGCTCTCCCACGTGCAGCCCGAGGTCGTGACGATCGCGCAGGCGGGGGCGCGCCTCGCGCGCGGTAAGAACGTGTACGAAGCCACCGTGCGCAACGGCGTGGTCCACCCGACCGTGCGCGGGGAGCCGAGCTTCGAGTCGTTCTTCCCGTACCTCCCGCTCATGGCGGTGTTCGGACTGCCCAAGATCGGGAAGGGCCCAGTCCGGGTGACGGACACCCGCGTGCTCTTCAGCATCGTCACGCTCATCGTCGTGGGAGCCGCGCTGCTGCTCCTGCGGGCGCCGAGGGACCGCAAGATCCGCGCGCTCCAGTTCCTCACGGTGCTCCCGACCGCGGCCCTTCCGCTCGCCACCGGCGGAGACGACATGCCGATCGTGGCGTTCTTGTTGCTGGCCATGGTGCTGGCGCAACGGCGGCGGCCGGGGTGGAGCGGCATCGTGCTCGGCATCGTGTCGGCGATGAAGTTCACCGCCTGGCCCCTGGCCGCGCTCGCGCTGTTCGCCGCGCGCGACCGGGCGGGCCGGCGGGCCCCCGGACGGATGCTGCTCGGGATGCTCGTGATCGCCGGTCCCGTCGTCGCACCCTTCGCGGCCTCGAACGCGCGCGCGTTCTTCGACAACGTCATCCTCTTCCCCCTCGGGATCTCCGGAGTCCCATCCCCGGCTGCGAGCAACCTCCCGGGCCACGTGCTCGTCACCGAGCTCCCGTGGCTGCACACCGCGTTCCCCGTCGCGGTGGCCGCGATCGGCGGCACCTTGCTCGTTCGGCGGCTGTGGCGGCGGCCCCCCGGCACGCCCGCGGAGGTCGTCACGCTGGCCGGGTGGGTGATGCTGGTGGCGATCCTGTTCGCCCCCGCCACGCGGTTCGGGTACCTGCTCTACCCCATCGACTTCTTCGTCTGGGGAGCGATGCTCACTGCAGCCGACCGGATGGGCGCCGACGAGGCGGAGGCTGGCGTGGTGGGCGGCCTGCTCGAGGCAGACGGTCCTCAGGTGGCGTCGGGCATCTCGTAGAGGTCGAGCTTGAAGCGGGTCGTATCTGCGCCCGCGTGGTCGAACGTGGTCGGGTAGACCACGACGCCCGCTTCCCAGAACCATCCATCGGAGCTCGCACGTTGCGCCAGCACCTCCGTCGCGCCCGGCTCGTCGTGAGCCGCTCCGACGCTCAGGACCGACCAGCCGTCATGGCGGAGCTCGGTATGGAAGAAGGTGACGAGCGCGGCCTGCGACGCGCCGAGCCGGAACGACATGTCCCCGGCGTACTGTGTCGAGCCGCTCCACGGTGTGTCGGAGACGACGTGCGCTCCCTTGGGGAGCACGAGCGCGTCGAGGACGTCGGCGGGCGGTGTTCCGAGGATCTCGATGGGATGCAGCGTCGCGGTGGCCGGTTCTGCCACGAGACCCGTCCCCTTCACCTTCGCAGCCTTCGGCGCCTTCGGGGTCGGGTTGTTCGTGAGCGCGGCACCGATCCCGAAGACGAGCAGGACCAGCAGCGCGAGCCCGACGACGATCAGGGCAGGGCGGACGCTCGGTCCGGGCGTGCGGCCCGCGGGCGGGTCGGGCGAAGCCGGCAACGTGGGTGTCGGTGAGCCTGCTCGGACGGGTGGGCCGCCTGCGGTGTCGGCCTGGGCCATGACCGGCTCAGCCTACGGGCGAACCCAGCGTGGCGGTCAGCGAGGTGGGGCGGGCCCGTCGCCCCACCCGAAGTGGTCGATGGGCCCGTGGCCGCTCCCGAGCTGCCAGCGGACGGCGCCGGACATCGCCCTGTGCACGTAGGACTTCGCGCGCTCGATCGCGAGCGCCGGCGACACGCCCAGCGCCAGCTCGGCGGCGACCGCCGCTGACAGCGAGCAGCCCGTCCCGTGGTCGTTCCGCGTCTCGACGCGCACGGAGTCCAAGACGAGCGTGGCTTCCGGCCCCGCCACGACGTCCGCGGAGGTGTCGTCCCGAAGGTGTCCACCCTTGAGGACCACCGTGACCGGCCCGAGCCGGCGCAGCTCCTCTGCGACCTGCGCCCTCGCCTCCAGGGTGACGAGCTCGTGCACGTCGGTACCCGCCAGCAACGCCGCCTCGTCCAGGTTCGGCGTCACGACCAGGGCATGTGGGAAGAGGAGCTCCCGGTAGGCGTGGACCCCACCTGCGTCCATGAGGGAATGGCCGCTCGTCGAGACGAGCACGGGGTCGACCACGAGGTTCGGCAACCGGCCGCGGGCCGCGAGGTCGGCGACCCCCTTGACGATCTCGGGGTTCGCGAGCATCCCGGTCTTCACCGCCGCCGGGGGGAGGTCATCGAGGACCGCGTGGACCTGCGCGAGCACGGTGTCGGGGTCCAGGCTCACCACGCGCAGCACGGCGGCCGTGTGCTGCGCGGTGACCGCGGTCACCGCGCTCGTCCCGTAGACGCCGAGCGCTGCGAAGGTCTTGAGGTCCGCCTGGATCCCGGCGCCGCCACCGGAGTCCGAACCCGCGATGGTCAGTGCCACCTTGGGGGTCATCGGTTCTGAACGCTATCCCGGTGCCGCGGGAGCTCCAATTTCGGCACCGGGTACGATCGACCGGTGGTGAGCGACCCCGCCGGCGCGCCGGCTGCGCGTATGGAGTCCCTGGCCGACGATGAGGTACCGCCCCTCGTCGTCGCCGGTGAGCAGATCGGGTCGCGGCTCTTCCTCGGCACCGGCGGCATGACGAGCCTCGCGGCCCTCGACGCCGCGATCGTGGCCTCGAAGGCGGAAGTCGCCACCGTGGCGGTGCGCCGCGTTGACCCATCGGCGCCGGGTGGGCTCGTCGAGCTCCTCACGAGGCGCGCGGTGCGCGTGCTCCCGAACACGGCAGGCTGCTTCACCGCTGCGGACGCGGTGCTCACCGCCAAGCTCGCGCGCGAGGCCTTCGAGACGGATTGGGTGAAGCTCGAGGTGATCGGCGACGACAGGACGCTCTTGCCCGACGGCGTCGAGCTCCTCGCCGCCGCGGAGCAGCTGGCCGAGGACGGTTTCGTCGTGCTGCCGTACACCACGGACGACCCGGTGCTCGCCCACCGCCTGGAGCAGGTCGGTTGCGCCGCGGTGATGCCCGCCGGTTCACCGATCGGCACCGGCCTGGGCATCCGGAACCCGCACAACCTCGCGCTCCTGCGCGAGGCGGTCTCCGTCCCGGTCGTGCTCGACGCCGGGATCGGCACGGCCTCCGACGCGGCCCGGGCCATGGAGCTCGGCTGCGACGCGGTGCTGGTCGCCTCGGCGGTCAACCGCGCCGAGAACCCCGAGTCCATGGCTCGCGCGATCGCACGGGCGGTCGAGGCGGGATGGCTCGCTCGCAACGCGGGCCGCATTCCCCCGCGGTTCCACGCGATCGCGTCGAGCCCGTGGGAAGGGCTGCTCGAGAGCTGAGCGTCGCGAGAGCGAGATCGTCAGGGTGAGCAACTCGCGGTCTCTCGCCGAACCTCAGGCGGGGATCTTCGTGTCCTTCTGGGAGTAGACGAAGCCCTCGATCTTGAGACCGCGACGGCGAGCCAGCTCGCCGGCTACGAGCTGCAGCGGCACGATCTCGAGCACCCCCCGCAGCAGCGGCGCCACGTCGGCGATGCGCACGACGGCCAGGTTCTCACCGTCCTCGAGCTCTTCGGTCGTGAGGAGCACGGTGAAGATGCCCCGCTCGGCGAGGAAGCTTGCCAGCGAGAGTTCGCGTTCCGAGCCGATCACGACGCAGCCCCGCCGCCCGCTCAGTCCCTCCATCGGGCCATGCAGGTACTGGAACGTCTCGAACGCGGAGGTGGCGGTGTGCGTCGCCTCACGAAAGAGGAGCGCGCCCTCGGACGCGGAGGCAAGTGAGGCGTTGCGCCCGACAAAGTCGAGCGAGTCGAGGGCTGTGAGCCGACCCGCGAGCTCCTCCGCCCGGCCGGCCAAGCTCTTCAGCGCGAGGTCGACCTGAGCGGGGAGCGCGTCGAGGTCGTCGCCGTCGTCCTCACCGTCGAGGGCGGTGGCAAGGAGAGAGAAGGCTTGGAGCGTGGCGGTGTAGCCGATGGTGTAGACGCGGCTGTCCGGACCGTGGCCGAGCCCGACCACGAGATCGACCGCTTCGCCGAACGGGCTCGCGGGGTCGTTCGTCAGGCCGAGTCGGGCGCCGGCGGGGAGGGAGCGCACCGCCTCGACCGTCTCTCTGCTCCGGCCGCCTTCGGAGGTGAAGACGTAGCTGTCGGCGAGGAGCGCGCGCCCGGCGAGCTCCATCACGGTCGAGGCGTCGAGATTGAACGCCGGGCGGCCATGGCGACGGAGACGATCGACGAGGGCGTGGCCGGCGAAGCTGCTCGCGCCCATCCCCACGACCCCGACGGCGCCCGAGCGCCAGGGATCGAGATCCGCTGCGGAGAGCGCGGACCGAACCTGCGCGGCGGAGTGCCTGAGCGCCGCCGGTTGGGACGCCACGGTGTCGTAGTAGTCCATCGATCCCGTCCTTCCCGTTCCGGACGGCCCTTGCAGCCCGGTCGTCGACGGCTCGGTTTTACAGTTTCCTTGACAGGGATATTAGTTCGGTTATTATGAGCAAACTAACGGGACCCGTGGGGGGCGGCGCTCGGTGACGCAACTGGTGATCGCAGGCGCGGATGTCGGGGGCACGAAGGCGGACATCGCCGTCGTCACTTCTCTCGGCGACCGCCGGACCCTTACCGTGCCGACGGCCCCGTGGTACGAGGAGGGGCTCGCGACGGTCGCCGACGGGCTCGCCGAAGCGCTCTCGTCGGACGGCCTCGAATCGCCGTCGAGCCTCGTCATCGGCGCGCACGGCTGCGACAGCCGCGAGCAGTGCCGGCGTCTCGAAGGCCTGCTCGCCGAACGACTCGGGGCGCCGGCCGTCGTCCTGAACGACGCGGAGCTCGTGTTGCCGGCTGCCGGAATCGAGACAGGAATCGGGTTGATCAGCGGAACCGGGTCGATCGCCGTGGGCTACGACCCGGACGGCGCCTTGATCGCCGTTGGAGGCTGGGGAGGCTATGTCGGCGACGAGGGGAGCGGCACCGGTCTCTTTCGGGACGCGGCGCGCGCCGCGGTACGTGCCTTTGACCGCGGCGAGCGGTCCGACCCGTTGATCGACGTGCTCACCGATCTCCTCGAGATCGAGTACCTACGCGACCTGCCTGGGCGGCTCGGCAAGAGTCCGCGCCCGACGAGCTGGTCGGCGCTCGCTGTCCCGCTCATCGGACGGTCGCTCGACGCAGGGTCGGCGCTCGCCGAACAGGTGCTCGCGGAGTCCGCAGCCGCGCTCGCAGAGCTCGTCGTCGTCCTCGGTGATCGTGGCGCGAGCACCACGACGGTCGTCGCAGCGGGCGGGCTGGTAGAGCACGCCGCTTGGCTGCGCGATGCGCTGCGTCTCGCCTTCGCCGACGCGCTTCCGGCGACGACGCTGCACTTTCTCGAGGTGGCGCCGGTCGAGGGTGCCATCAAGCTCGCCAGCGATCTCGCCAAGCTCCTCGCCGGTGAGCAGCTCGGGGGCTCTGTCCATCCTCGCCTTCGTGAGGTGTTGGCGGAAGGAGTGGCGCGCCGATGAGGAAGGTCCCTCCACGTATCGCGCCGCGAGGCACCGAGGGCGGCGGGAAGCGGACAGGCACGCGGTCACCAGCTACTAGTAAGCGAAATTGAATGGGAGGAAACATGAGACGACGATTGACCAAACGTCTTTTCGCCGGCACGTCGGTGACGTTCACGGTGGCGCTGGCTGGGATGCTCCTGGCGCTACCCCACACAGCGGGCGCGGCGTCCGCCAAGGCGACTCGGACCAGCTCGAACGCCCGGGCCGAGCAGACAATGCGGGTCTGGGACTGGTCCACCGCGGCCGACACACCTGCGGAGCACGCCGCGCTCCCGATCGCGATCTCCATGTTCGAGAAGAAGTACCACGTGAAGATCGTCCAGACACAAATGACCCTCACAGAGCAGGACACCAAGCTGCCGCTCGACTTCGAGTCGAAGTCGAGCACCCCGACGGTCAGCGAGGTGAACGAGGGCTTCGGCTCGATGGGCAGGCTCGTCACCGACGACGAGCTCTACAACCTGTCGAGCTTCAACAAGACCTACGGCTGGTTCGCGAAGGTCGGGACATTGTCGCTGGACTACAACTCGTTCACCTCGAACGGCAAGCGCTTCGGCCAGGGCAACGTCTACGCGGTGCCGACCACAGGCTCGATCGTCGGCATCTACTACAACAAGAAGCTCCTTTCCGAAGTGGGCGGCAAGGTACCGACGAACTGGTCGACCTTCACGAGCGACCTGGCGCTGTTGCACAAGCACGGGATCGTGGCCCTCGCCTACTCGACCGGCCAGCCCACGGCGTACCAGGCGGTACACGTGCTCTACACCATCGCCAACCAGTTCGTGACGCCCACCGAGTCCGACAACTTCGTCTTCCACAAGGGTAAGGGGTCGATCGACCTCCCTGGCTTCGTCAAGGCAGCGTCGATCTACCAGCAGTGGACGAAGGACGGCTACTTCTCTCCCGGCTACTCGGGCCTCTCGCCCTCGGATGCGGTGGCACAGTTCGCCACGGGCAAGGCTGGCTTCTTCATCACAGGAGATTGGTACTCCGGCACATTCACCAAGCTCGGCGCCACAGCTGGCTTCTGGGTGCCGAAGGTGGCGACCGGCGGTCCCGGCGAAGGCTGGGCGATCCCCAAGAACTCGCCCAACACGAAGCTCGCGGCGGACTGGATCTCGACGATGCTGAGCTCGACCATCCAGTCCGACTTGCTGAAGCACGGTGGCATCCCGCTCGTCGAGCCCAGCGCCTCGGTGCTCGCGAGCGCGTCGTCGTACATGCAGACCGCCACGAAGGCTTGGGCGAAGGCGGTAAAGGACCACACCTTGGTTCCCTACCTCGACTATGCGACGACGACAATGCTCACAAAGGAGACCGAGGGCATCCAGGAGCTGCAGGGCGGGGTGATCACGCCGTCGGCGTTGATGAGCTCGCTGCAGAGCGACTACACGACCTTCTGGTCCTCGCGGTCCTGACCTCGGAGTCCTCGCGCCTGCAGGGGCAGAGCTCTCCCCTCCCCGCTGTCCGGGGGAGGGGAGAGCTCTCCTTTGGGGCATACCATTTACGCGAAGGGAAACGACGATGGCGTCTTCTTCGGTAAGTGCCCTCAAGACGACCGGTGCGGCGATCCCAACCACCTCCGGGTCCGCCCCGCCGCGGCGCGGGGCGAAGAAGCGACGCAACCGCTCGGGGTACCTCTATCTCCTGCCAGGGGTCGCCCTACTTGCCGTCTTCATCGTCTATCCCCTCGTGCGCGCCGGCGTCTATTCCCTCGACACATGGAACGGTGTCGCCCCGGCGCACTACATCGGCGCGTACAACTGGGAGCAGATCTTCGAGAACCCCATCGAGCGGGGATCGCTCGTCAACGCCGCCATCCTCTTCGCCTTCTACGCGCTCATCCCGGTGGTCCTCGGGCTCGGGGTCGTGAGCCTGCTCTCGCGCTTCAACAGGTACCGGGGCATTGGCATCTTCCGGGTCATCTTCTTCCTCCCCCAGGTGACCGTGACGGTCGTCATCGCCATCGTCTGGACCTGGATCCTTGCGCCGATCGGGAGCGGCTCGATCAACGGGATCCTGCACGACCTCCACCTCGGCCCAGCCGTCGGCCCCGCGTATCTCGGGGACTTCTCGACGGCGCTCCTCTTCATCGGACTGATCGGGCTGTGGATCCAGTTCGGCCTCTGCTTCGTGCTCTTCCTCTCCGGGGTGCAGCGGATACCCCCGGAGCTCTACGACGCCGCCCGCATCGACGGCGCCGGGCTCGTGCGGGAATTCGTGAGCGTGACCGTGCCCATGCTGCGCCGAGAGATCGGCGCTGCGATCACGATCTCCGTGGTCGCCTCACTACAGAGTTTCCCGCTCATCTACCAGGCGACCGACGGCGGCCCCGGGACCTCCACGACGACGCCCGGGCTCCTCGTCTACAAGAACGCCTTCCAGCTCGGCCAGGTCGGTACGGCGAGCGCGCTCGGCATCGGGCTGGCAGTGGTCGTCTTCGCCCTGACGTTCGGGGTGCGAGCCATCCTCGAGCGGCGGGCCGTATGAGCTGCGATACGAACCAGGCCGCGTCCGGATCACCGGAACGATCGGAGTCCAGCGATGCTCTCTCGCGCTGAGAAGATCACCGGTTGGACGATCCTGGCGCTCGGGACGATCATCACCCTCTACCCGCTCGCTGCCTTGGCGACGACGGCCCTCGAGCCATCGAACTACGCGAGCTCGGGGATCAGCTTCTCCCATCCGTTCTCCTTCAGCAGCTTCTCCTACGCCTGGACGGTCGGCGACTTCAGCACCTATCTCGCCAACACGGCGATCGTCACGGTGTCGGTGGTGCTCATCTCGACGGTGATCGCCGTTCCGGCCGCCTTCGGGATCACCGTGTTGAAGCCCCGCGGCGCGCGCCTCATCCTCTACGTCGCGATCCTCGGCTTCATGCTGCCGACGGAGGCGCTGGTCGTGCCGTGGTACTACCAGCTCACCAGCTACGGGTTCCTGAACACCTACTGGGCGATGATCCTTCCCCAGGCGGCTCAGTCGGTCGCCTTCGGCACCTTCTGGCTCACGACCGCGTTCGCCGCACTGCCCCGAACCCTCGGGGAGGCGGCCGCGCTGGACGGTGCCTCGGACTGGCAGCTCCTCACCCGCGTCCAGGTCCCGAACATCGCCCCGGCGATCAAGACGATGGCGGCGCTCGTCTTTCTCTGGACCTGGAATTCCTTTCTCTTGCCCCTCGTCGTGGAGTCGAACCCTTCGCGCTACGTCGTGACGATCGGCCTCTCCACGTTCTCGGGGGCGCACTTCGCGGAGTTCGGCGCGCTCGCTGCCGCGAGCATCATGACCGCGCTACCGGTCATCGTCGTATACCTGTTCGCTCAGCGCAGTTTCATCGCCGGTATGTTCGCCGGCAGCGTCGTTGAGTAGCGGCCTTCGGCGCGGAGCACGGGGCATGGACTCGGGTCGTCCGCGGTCCGGTCGGATGCATGGCGTCGGGCGACGCCACCCGGTGGAACTCCGTGGGGATTAGCCTGAGTGAGAACATGGAGGAGCTCGGAGTCCGGCTGAACAGCCGGGCGAAGTACACCGGGAGTCGCTTGAACGTCACCGAGCGGGCGGTGTTGCTCGAGATCCTCGGCGGCAGGAGCTCGCTACGCTCGACGCTCTCCGAACGCCTTTCGCTCTCGAAGGCGACGGTCTTCGGCGCCGTGAAGCGTCTCCAGCAGGCAGGGCTCGTTGTCGCATACGACACGACCCAGGGCGGCACCGGACGTCCTGCGTCCGTCCTCCGAGCGGCGGTCGAGGCTGGCTCGAACGTCGGCCTCGACCTCGGGACGACGTGCGTGCGGATGCGTGCCGTCGCCCTCGACGGCCGCCTGCTCGCCGAGGCCGAGCGGTCGGTGCGCCCGTCGAATCGAGAGATCGGCGAGGGCGCGGTGCGTGCGGCGTGCGCGCTCGCCCGCTCGGTCGGCGAGGAGCTCGGAGCACTCGGCGCCCCCGTGCGCAGCTGCGTCGTCGCCGCGCCGATCCGCATCCAGGTCGGCCACGCGCTGCCCGCCAGCCTTGCCCCGGTGCTCGAGTCGCTCGCCGCGATGCCGGCGCATCGGGACTTCCACATCGAGACCGAGAACAACGTCAACTGCGCGGCGGTCGCGGAGGGGTCCGAGGGCGCCGCGGCGGACCGGGAGACGTTTGCGCTCCTCCAAGTCGGGGTGAAGATCGGCCTCGGCGTGATGTACGAGGGCCGGCTCTTCCGTGGTGGGCGAGGCGGTGCCGGCGAAGTCGCCTACCTCCCCTTCCCGTGGGTGCCGGGCGAGACGGCGCAGCGAATGTCGCTCGAGACCGCCCTCGGCTCTGCCTCGTTCGCCACCCGGGCGAACGCCATCGCCGACCTTCCCCGGCGCGGCAGGCTCGACGCAAGAACCGTCTTCGCGCTGGCCGAGCAGGGCGACGTCACCGCCCGGGAGCTGGTCGACGCGCATGCACGGGAGATTGGTCAGCTCGCCGCTGCCGTCGTGGCGGTGATCGACCCACCACTCATCGTCCTCGGCGGCGGCGTCGGCCAGAACCCGATGCTCCTCGACGGGGTCCGAGAGACGGTGCGCGAGCTCACCTGGCGGACGGCCGTCGAGACGGGTGTGCTCGGTCAGCGGGCGACGGTCCTCGGCGCGGTCCATCTCGCGGTGCGCTCCAGCCTCGCCCAGGTGCTCGCGTCGAGCTACTGACGGCGGCCACCCCATCCTGCGAGATCGCCGCTCGACGAGCCGTCTCGCCCCGCCGACCTCCGACGCCCGAGCCGGGTCGCCCTCGGTCACGCCGCGTTGCACCTGTGAGGCGACCCGGAGGCCGACGAGCTCGCCGTCGACAGACGTGGCCGGCGGTCCCCGGCCACGAATTTCCGGCCGAAGATCACCCCCGCGTAACTACCCTCGTGTGACTTCCTCGACTACCATCGGCCCGTCGGACGATCGCAGGGGAGGGCCGATGGCCGAGACGCACAGCGAGCGGGACGAAGAACCGCCCGGCGCCGCCGGGTTCCCGGGTCCCCACGTCTGCAGGCTGATCGGCATCACCTACCGCCAGCTCGACTACTGGGCCCGGACCGGGCTGCTCCGCCCCTCGGTCGCCGATGCCCGCGGCAGCGGGAGCAAGCGGCTCTACTCGTACCACGATCTCCTCGAACTGAAGGTCATCAAGCAGCTCCTCGACGCCGGCGTCTCTCTCCAGTCCGCACGCCGGGCCGTCGACTGCCTCCGCCAGAATCTCGGGGCCGACCTCGCGTCCGCCAAGCTCGTCCTGAGCGAGGGGCGCTCGGTTCTCGCCCGGACGGACGGCGAGGTGGTGGACCTGCTCGCCGGCGGCCAGGGCGTCTTCAACATCGTCCCCCTCTCCGGTGTTGTCGACGGGGTGGACGCCGCGATCGTCGAGATGTCCCGGTCACGTGAGCCGTCACTCCCGCTCGGCTGGCGGGCCGGGTCGTCCGGAGCTCGGTCGAGCGCTCCCGCGCCGACCGGTCCCGGGTCGACCGGAGCCCCCCTGTCGGCCGATGTCTCTCGAGCGGAGGGCTGAGCCGAGGGTGAGCCGCGCCCGGTGAGCGAAAGCCGTGCGGCGGACGCCGCCCCGACGCGCGGCGCGGGGTACCGTGCCGCCCACCGACACCGTCATCCCTCCACCACGCCGGCGGCGGGCGTCCGATTCGCCCACCCCTCGGAGAAGTTGTTCGCGGCGCTGCTGGACCTTCACGAGATCCGCTGGGAGTACGAGCCGGTCGAGTTCACGCTGCGCTGGGACGAGGGGGGCTCGCCGAACGGCGGCTTCCGTCCCGACTTCTGGCTTCCGGACCTCGGGTGTTTCGTCGAGCTCACGACGGCGGACCAGCGCCTGGTGACCCGCAAGAACGCCAAGATCCGCCGGATGCGCGACCTTTATCCAGAGGTGGAGGTGGTGGTCCTCTACCAGCGGGACTTCATCGAGCTGTTGGCCCGGCACGGTCTGGACGCCGGCGCAGTCGGCGCCGCGTAACACCGAGCGGCCCGGTCCGCGGGTCCGAGGAGCGGTGGATCTGCGGACGTAGGCTGCTCCCGATGAGCCCCACCGGAGGTGCGCCGCGCCACACGTCGCTCTACGAGATGCACGTGGCGCTCGGCGCCAAGTTCGTCGAGTTCGGCGGTTGGGAGATGCCGCTCGCGTACCCGACGGGAACCGTCGCCGAGCACCGCGCGTGCCGGGCCGCTGCCGTCGCCTTCGATGTGAGCCATCTCGGCACGGTGCGCGTGGAGGGCCGCGGCAGCTTCGAATCCCTCCAGAAGACGCTCACGAACGACCTCGGGAAGATCACGCCGGGCCGCGCGCAGTACACGCACCTTCTCGATGACGACGGCTCGGTGGCCGACGACCTCATCGTGTGGTGGCTCGAGGACGACGTCTTCGACGTGATGCCGAACGCCTCCAACACCTCGCGCGTCCTGAGGGCCGTTGGGGGGACCGACACCACGGCGACCCGCGCGGTCGTCGCCGTGCAGGGACCAGAGGCGCGCGCGCGGCTTGCGGGCGTGGCACCCGAGGCAGCAGCCGTCGGCCGGTTCTTCGTGACCCCGTTCGAGTGGAAGGGCGTCGTCTGCACCGCGGCCGGGACCGGGTACACCGGTGAGGACGGCGTCGAGTGCGCGGTGCCGGTGGACGTCGCGCCCGCGTTCTTCGGCGCGGTGCTCG
>JASHYA010000296.1 GCA_030043315.1 Acidimicrobiales bacterium | reverse complement strand
GACCCCGAGGCGACGTCGACGTCGAAGTAGCTCCCCGACGAGGAGAAGCTCGGGGCGGCCTCGGGGTCAGAGGGGTACTGCGACACGGTGAGGGCCCCCGGGCCCGACGACGCGGTGACGGTCACCCCGTCGTTGGTCGTGGTGCAGACCCCAGAGGCGACCGAGCACGAGGTGTGGCTCGTCGTCCCCGAGGGGGCTGTCGGGGCGGTCGTGGTGGTCACGGTTGTGGGGGTGGTCGGGGCGGTCGGGGCAGGCGGCGATGCCGCGGTGAATGTCTTCACGGCGACCGGGACGTCACTGCTGTAGAAGAATCCGATGCCGAGCTCGCCGTAGTAGTCGTACCCCCAGCACTCGACCGTGCCTCCGGTGATGAGGGCGCAGGTCTGGAACCCCCCGGCGGCGATGGCCGTGGCGCCGGTGAGTGTGTGCACTGTGACTGGGACGTCACTGCTTGCAGTCGAGCCGTCGCCGAGCTCGCCGTAGCCGTTGTACCCCCAGCACTTGACCGTCCCTCCAGAGATGAGGGCACACGTCTGGTACTCCCCGGCGGCGATGGCCGTGACCCCGGTGAGCCCGCTGACTGTGACCGGGACGTCACTGTTTGTGGTCGAACCGTCGCCGAGCTCGCCGGATGTGTCGTCCCCCCAGCACCTGACCGTGCCTCCCGTGATGAGGGCGCAGGTCTGGAACCCCCCGGCGGCGATGGCCGTGGCGCCGGTGAGTGTGTGCACTGTGACCGGGACGTCACTGCTTGCAGTCGAGCCGTCGCCGAGCTCGCCATCGCCGCCGTACCCCCAGCACTTGACCGTGCCTCCGGTGACGACGGCACAGGTCTGGAACTCCCCGGCGGAGATGGCCGTGACGCCGGTGAGCCCGCTCACTGTGACTGGGACGTCACTTGTGGCGGTCGAGCCGTCGCCGAGCTGGCCGAAGTAGTTGGACCCCCAGCACTTGACCGTGCCTCCGGTGACGAGGGCACAGGTCTGGTACCCCCCGGCGGAGATGGCCGTGACGCCGGTCAGCCCGCTCACTGTGACCGGGACGTCACTGCTTGCAGTCGAACCGTCGCCGAGCTCACCGTAGCCGCCGTACCCCCAGCACTTGACCGTGCCTCCGGTGACGAGAGCGCAGGTCTGGTACCCCCCGGCGGCGATGGCCGTGGCGCCGGTCAGTGTGTGGACGGCGACCGGGACGCCGCTGGTGGCGGTCGAGCCGTTGCCGAGCTGGCCGGATGTGTTCAACCCCGAGCACTCGACTGTGCCTCCGGTGATGCGGGCACAGGTGTGGTAGTTCCCCGCGGCGATGGCCGTGGCCCCGGCGAGCCCGGTCACGGTGAGCGGCGTGTCACTGCTTGTGCTGAACCCGTTGCCGAGCGCGCCATCGCCGGCGTAGCCCCAGCAGTCGATGGCGCCATCGGTGATGACGGCACACGTGTGGTATGCCCCGGAGGAGATGGCCGTGGCCCCGGTGAGCCCGCTCACTGTGACCGGGACGTCGCTTGTGGTGGTCGACCCGTCGCCGAGCTCGCCGTAGTAGTTGTACCCCCAGCACTTGACCGTGCCTCCGGTGACGACGGCACAGGTCTGGTAACCCCCGGCGGCGATCGCCGTGACCCCGGTGAGCCCGCTCACTGTGACCGGGACGTCACTGCTTGCAGTCGAGCCGTCGCCGAGCTCGCCGTCGCCGCCGTACCCCCAGCACTTGACCGTGCCTCCGGTGACGAGGGCACAGGTCTGGTAACCCCTGGCGGAGATGGCCGTGACGCCGGTCAGCCCGCTCACTGTGACCGGGACGTCACTGCTTGAAGTCGAGCCGTCGCCGAGCTCGCCGTAGTAGTTGTACCCCCAGCACTTGACCGTGCCTCCCGTGACGAGGGCACAGGTCTGGTACACCCCGGCGGAGATCGCCGTGACGCCGGTGAGCCCGCTCACTGTGACCGGGACGTCACTTGTGGCGGTCGAGCCGTCGCCGAGCTGGCCGTCGTAGTTGTACCCCCAGCACTTGACCGTGCCTCCCGTGACGAGGGCACAGGTCTGGAACCCCCCGGCGGAGATCGCCGTGACGCCGGTGAGCCCGCTCACTGTGACTGGGACGTCACTTGTGGCGGTCGAGCCGTCGCCGAGCTCGCCGTAGCCGTTGTCTCCCCAGCACTTGACCGTGCCTCCGGTGACGAGGGCACAGGTCTGGTACCCCCCGGCGGAGATGGCCGTGACGCCGGTCAGCCCGCTCACTGTGACCGGGACGTCACTGCTTGCAGTCGAGCCGTCGCCGAGCTCGCCGTAGCCGCCGTACCCCCAGCACTTGACGGTCCCTGCGGTCGTGAGGGCACAGGTGTCTGTCGACCCTGCGGAGACGGCGCTCGCGACCGAACGGCCGGCCGCGGCGACCGCCGGAGATGCTCCTGCGCCGAGTCCCGTGAGGGCGAGCACCAGAACAGCCGAGGCGGCCAGCACGCGCCCTTCGACCGCCCGAGAACGGCGCGTCTTTTGCGCCTTCTTCGCCGGCGACGCCCAACCGGCCGCGCTGACGGGTCTCCGAGTCCAAGGTCCCATCGGGGCACCTCCCGATCCACGCGAAGGGTGCTCCCCGAGCGCCCCCCCGCACTACGAATAGTTGAGCGCGGCATCCTTTGTCAACTGGCGGTGCCCCTGTCGTCCCACGGGCGTCTGCGGCGAACGAGACGCGGGCCAACGCAACGTGGCCCCGGGCGAACGGTCCGATCCCGCGCGCGTCTTCTGGACGGATGAGTGGCGCCCGGAGCGGGCAGCACCACCGAGCGCCGGCGCGCGCTGCCCGGCTCCGGTTTTGCTCGATCACCTGAGCCGCAGCTCAGTGCACGAGGTCTGTCTCGATGGCGGTGACCTCTGCTGTGCTCACCGCAAGCGGCCCGCCGAGCACCGTGAACGAGGTGATCGTCTTTGCGGGTGTCTTTGCGATCCCTGTGTGGCCTGTCGTCTTCAAGAAGGTGATGAGCGGTGTGCCGAGTGTGGTCGGGCTCTCGGTCAAAAGGAGCGGTCGTGCGGTTGTGGCCGGGCCTGTGGCGGTGGTGTGGGGGTTGTCGAGGACCGCTCCTGCGAGCCCGTCGGTGAAGCCGTTGCCCCGGGCGAGGAGGACCTTGTGGCCCGGTGTCCAGTTGAGGCCCGCTGTCGTGCCCGCGACCTCGAAGCGGGCGAGCTCTGCTGCGGTGTCGGTGTAGGTGGTGCCGGCGACCCGGAGCACCGAGACGCCGAGCTTTGCCAGGGCGGCTTCGACGGTGTTGGTGACCGCCAGTGTCCCGCCCATGAGGATCACCTGTTTGATGCCGAGCTTTTGGATGGCGGCGACCGCTGTTGTGGAAAGCGTGGTCGCAGGGGTGAGGAGCAGCGGGAGCTTTGTCCGGTAGGAGACGACAGAGGCCGCCTGGGCGTCTTGGAACTCCTCCCCGGAGGCGACGATCGCCGTTGGGACAGAGCCTGACGGTGCGGCGCTCCCCTTGGCCTTGGTGTCGTTGTAGGTGCCGGTGCCCCCTGTCGTGTTCGTCGTTCCATAGGCGGCGGGGAAGGCCTTCGAGGCCGCGGTGCCGACGTGCTCTGCCACGGCCATGGCCGTCCCGTATTGGGTTGTGCCGTAGAGGCGGGTGACGGTGAGCTTGGTGCCAGTCGAGGTCGTCCCCCCGCACTCGTACGCTGTGAGGTTCTCGATCGCCTTTGCCA
>JASHYA010000295.1 GCA_030043315.1 Acidimicrobiales bacterium | reverse complement strand
CTGGCCGTACGCCATTGAGCCCTGTGAAGAGAGGTGGTCGGCCACTGATCCCTTCAGCACCCCACCGAGTCCTCCGGTGGCGTACGAGCCGGCAAGCGTGAGGGTGCCATCCGGAGCGCGCTGGTAGACGGCAACCCGATTGCCGGACGGATTGTCGGTTTGCACGAATAGGGCGCGTTGTGGGCCTCCAGGGACCGACACCTTGTGCGAGCTCGCTCCTGCGATCGTCGGCGCGAGCAACGTCGCGCAGCCAAGGAGTGCGGTTGCGGAAACCGACAGCAGTACGCTCTTCTTCAGTGCGTGAAATCTCTTCACCTCGTATCCTTTCTGAACCCTGACGCGGAAGAACTCTGACGCGGACTGGCCTTCGCTGCGGAAGTACTCATCGGGCATTCTTCGCCTCGATCTGGAACCCGAGGTCGCGGAGCACTCGGACTGCGCCCGACTTCCCACCCTCGAAGTCAGCGGAAGACAGTCGCTTCCCGGTGGCGAACTCGTAGGCCGTCCCCAGAATCGCTTTGGGCGGGTAGAGACGCTTCTCCCAGATGAGGTCGTAGCTCAACGTACGAGCGAAGCCGTGGATCGCAAAAAATCGGTCCGCACCCAGGCGGTCGTACTCGTGTATGGCCCGGACGACGTGCGCGTGGGTTACGGGATCCCACTTCACCATCTCCTCACCGTCACTTTCGAAGTCCTGGTCACTCGGTGGTCATGCCGCGCGCGCTGCGATGAGCTGATCTGCCAACACATCGAGGTCCTCGGCGACATAGCTCGGCTGGGGACCTACGTCCAACGGCGCATTGCCCTTGCGCAAGATGAGGGCTGCCCGCCAGCCGGCTGCCAAGGCACCGATCGTGTCCCATACATGGGAGGCGACCAGACAGATGGCCCCCGGATCGGCAGCCAGTTCGCTCGCCACGAAGTGGTAGGCCTCCGGCGCGGGCTTGTGGCGTTTCACGACCTCGTCGACGCTGAACCGACGCTCGAAGACGTCGATGATGCCCGCCCTTTCCAGCTGCTGGCCAGAGACCTCCAGGGTGTTGTCGGTGAGGGTGAACAACCGGAAGCCGTGCTCACGTAGGCGGCGCAGCGCGTCGGGGACCTCCGGGTGAGCCGGCATGGAAGCAAACCGGTCGCCCAGCTCAGCGCTGTCCTCCTCGGTGGGCTTTATGCCCCGCGTTGCGGCGAGCATACGAAACACCGCAGCGCCGATATCGGTGAACGGCACGTAGACGCTCGCCAGGGTGAGCGCCTCCGAGTACGTGATCAATCCGCCAAACCACAGCCGCATCGCAGCGGAGTCGTCGAACACCCGGTCAAAGGTGGGGCGGATCGTCTCGAGGTCCAACAGCGTCTCGTTGACGTCGAACACGATGATCGATGGATCGCGCATCGCAGCTCACCTCACTTCCAATGTCAGGAATGCGAATCGGCCTGCGGGAGTCCCGGGCGTCTGGCACCATCCCCGGCCGTCAGGGCCTAGTTACGCCCCGCCATTACTCCGCCGTCGACGTTCCAGATGGCGCCGGTGACCCAGCTCGTGGCCGGAGAGAGCAGGAACGTGATCGTGTTGGCGATGTCGCGCGTCGTTCCGATCCGCCCGAGGGGGTGGAAGGTGTTGAAGCTGTCGAGGGTTTCCTGCAGCTTGTTCTTCGGCACGAACTTCTCGTAGATCGGGGTGGCCACCACCGCAGGGGCGACGGTGTTCACCCTGATGGCGTGGGGAGCCAGCTCGAGGGCGAGGTTGTGGGTCAAAGCATGCAGTCCCCCTTTGGCTGCGGAGTACCCGGCCGACGGCGTTGCACCGATGGCCTGATGCGCCCACATGCTGCCGATGATCACTATCGACCCGCCTCGGCCGTGAGTGACCATCCCTTGCGCGACGGATTGAGTCACGAAGAACATCGAGCGGTCGAGCTCCGCGTAGGAGTCGTAGTCCGAATGCTCCAGGCTCAGAAACGGTTTCGGAAGAAAGAGCCCGGCCGCGTTGACCAGAAGAGTTGCGTCACCGTGTTCATCGGCCAGCTGACGACGGACTCGTTCGGTCTGGTCTCGCTTGGTCAGGTCGGCGGCAATTCCGTAGGCCTCGCCGACCTTCGACAGCAGGTTGACGGTGTCATCGACCTTCGTCGAATCTTGGCCGATGATGACCGCGCTGCCCCCGGCAGCCACCACGTCTTCCGCAGTCTGACGCCCCATCCCGCTGCTGCCGCCGACAACAACCAGTTTCTGACCCGCGAACACCGCCACGGACCGCTGCCGAATGGCTCCGTGGGGAAGGTCGTTCTCGAGCCAGTTCCAGGTGGAATCCATCGGCCTGTTCCTTTCGTTTTCAGTTTCGTCACCGTTCGGCTGCAAGCAGACTGGGCGACAGACCTGCACGCTCTCGGGCGGCCGACGGTTGAGCCGGATCGACGAGCCGTGGTCAACCCACGGAGGCCCGTCACGGCGGTGGCGCCGACCGTCGAGAACACGACCTGAGTTCCAAGGCTTGGCAAGCGCAAGCGTGCGCCGGACGCCGCTGCTTCGCATCCCCCGGTGGCTAGCCGTGGTCGGTAGTCGAAGCCGTCAAACAGCCCACAGGCAGCTCTTCGACCTCAGCCATTGGTGCGGCGGGCATGGTCGTTTGCGTTCGACACACACCGGAACGCACGACGCAGTCACGACGCCGGAGTGGAGATCTCGGCTACGTCCCTCGTGGGTCCTTCGGCAGGACAGCGCGAAGTTGGCTGCGTGAAGTGATGCCGAGCTTGGCGAAGACCTTGCGCAAGTGGTACTGGACGGTGTGTGCGCTGATGAACAGGCGCGTGCCGATCTCCGGATTGGACAGCCCGTCACGGGCGAGCCAGGCGATCTGTGATTCTTGGGGAGTGAGCTCCGTGTGGGCCGTTGCCGGGGTCCGCTTGCGAGGTGCCTCACCGGTGGCCCGCAGCTCACGGCGAGCCCGCTCTGCAAACCCGTTCATTCCCATCGTGTCGAGCATGCGATGGGCGGTGCGCAGCTGCTCTCGTGCGTCGACGTGGCGTTGGTGGCGCCGGAGCCACTCCCCGTAAACCAGGTGGGCTCGAGCGAGATCAGGACGCTGCCTGGTCCGGCCCAGTCGGGCGATCGACTCCTTGTACCGCCGTTCGGCCTCCTCGCCGTCCTCGAGCAGCGCGCCCGAGCGGGCTTCGAGCCCCAGTGCCCATTCGGTCCCGCTGGCGCTCGTCATGTGAGACAGGCGATCGAAGGCGCTTCTCGCGGTCCCCATTGTCCCGACACGCGCTGCGGCCTCGACGAGTTCGACCAACGGCCAGATGAAGGAGCCCGGATCAGGTCCGTACGCGGTGGCACGGCGGGCGGCGGCGAGAGCGGCGTCGTAGCGGCCGAGCCCATTGTGCAGCAGGGCGTTCGCCCACTCGGCCATCGTGACGCCGACGCCCTCCCCGCGCCGTCGAACGTCGTCGATCGTCTCCTCGATCAGCGTCCTGGCGATGTCGGCGTCACCTCGGAGAGCGGCGAGGCCAAGCGCGCCGTAGGGCGCCAGGTTCCGTCCGATCGCATCCTGGACAGCTTTGCTCTCTTCGACCAGCCACGCGGCTTCGACAAGCTCGCCGGCGAAGAGAAGGGCGACGGTACGTGAGGCGAGAGCCAACGGAAGCTCACTGATCGCCGCAGCATCGCGGGCAATTTGGACGTGGCGCGCAGAGAGCGAGTCCAGGCGGTCGTCGTCCCAGACGCGCATGGCCGCGATGGTCGTCAACCAGAGCCAACGCAGCTGATCCTCCGCGGACTCCGGTGCTGTGAGGGCGAGGTGGAGCATCGGGAGCCCAGCCGCGTAACCCCGGTTGTAGGTCGCGGCGAGCCCGTCAAGGAGCAGGTCCAACACGGTCGGGGGATGAGCCGGCCGGGGGGCCGAAGCAACGGCCAGCGCCACGTCGAGCACGCCTGCGCCAGGCGAGGCGAGCCGCCCGGCGAAGATCGCCGCCGACAGTGCGTCGAGGTAGGCGGCACGCGAGAGATCGACATCGATCGGCTCGAGGCGTTTTGCGGCCGTAAGCAGCAGTTTCGGAGCGTCGCTGCCCCGGTTCGTGACGTACGCAAGCTGCGCGCGCACGAGGTCGAGGTGCGCGCGCTGCAAGTCGCTGATCGACCCGGTTTCCGCCGCCGCCAGCATCTCCATCGCCACATCGAACGAACCCATCCGAATTTGGCCTTGGGCGGCCAGCACGGCGCGCTCCGCCCGTCGTTCCGGCTCGATCGTCAGCACGACTGCGCGGCGCATGTAAGCACCTGCCGTGCCGAGACAGCCGCGCGCCAACGCCAGAAGCCCAGCCTTCTCGAGCTCTCCTGCGACCTCCTCGTCAGGGCCGGAGGTGGCTGCGGCCCTGTGCCACGCTCTGCGCTCGGGATCGTGCAGAGGGTCCGTCACCTCGGCCAGGACGCGGTGCGCTTCTTGTCTCTCCTGAGACGACGCCGCTCTGTACGCGGCCGAGCGGGCGAGGGGGTGCCGGAAGTGTACGCGGGCGCCGAAGTCCGCCAATCCGGCTTCCGCGGCCGCCGCGGCGGCCTCGACCTCGATGCCGAGTCGACCGGCCGCTCGCCAAATTCGCGGGGCATCGCCGGTCGGATCAGCGGCGGCCAGCAGTAGCACCCGACGCGTGGCATCGGGAAGGTCACCGATGCGACGCACGTAGCTGTCCTCGATGCTGCTTGCGTCCGCGACATCCCGGGGAAGCTCCAACCCGAAAGGTGGGTCGGCGGACAGCAACTCCCGCGACAGTTCGAGCAACGCGAGGGGGTTTCCCTTGGTCTCCAGGATGATCTGTTCGCGTATCCGGTCGTCCACCTTGCCCGGTAGCAGCCAGTCGAGGAACCCCCCCGCGTCCTCTTGTGGCAGTCCGGCGACGGAGAGCTCCGGAAGCCCGGAGAGATGCTCGTTCGGCTCCCGGACCGCGAAGATGAGCCCCAATGACTCTGCACCGAGACGACGAGCGGCGAAACCCAGGAGCAGCGCCGAACTCCAGTCCAGCCACTGCTGATCGTCGATCAGGCAAAGGAGCGGCGCTTGTGCTGCCACCTCGGAAAGAAGGCTCAGGACGGCGAGTCCGAGCAGGAACGGGTCAACAGACGGTCCTTCGCTCAACCCGAACGCCGTCCGCAGCGCCTCGGCCTGGGGACCAGGAATCGCATCGAGACGATCGAGCATCTGTCCGCACAGCTGATGAATTCCCGCGAATGCCAGCTCCATCTCTGACTGCACTCCAGCCGCCCGGGCTACACGGCATCCCTCGGCGTGTCTGGACAGGTAGTCCAACAAGGCCGACTTGCCGACGCCGGCGTCGCCCTGAATAACGAGCGCACGGCTCTCTCCCGCCCTGATCGCCTCGACCACGCCTTCTAGGACCTTGCGCTCCGCGCGGCGATCCCAGAGGTCCGTCTGGCGAGACCAGATGGGTAGCCTCCGGGGGTCCTTCACCGTCGTCAGGGTACCTCTCGTAACTACCCGTCGGGCTAGCCACCGGGGGATGCGACGCATCGCCAAAAAAGCGCAACCTGGACCGTGGTCGGAGCGCCATCACAACCAATCGGCGCCGTATGTGCACGGCACAAGCAAGGCGAGATGACCACTGTCCATCATCGCTACGCCGCTATTGGCGAGCATCGCATGTTCTATCGCGAAGCCGGGCCCGTCGATGCCCCTACGGTGCTCTTGCTGCACGGCTTCCCCACCAGTTCGTTCATGTTTCGCGAACTCATCCCGATGCTCGCCGATCGGTACCACGTGATCGCCCCGGACTACTTGGGCTTCGGTCTTTCGGACGCTCCCTCTGTGGAACGCGTCGACTACAGCTTTGACGCGCTCGCCGCGCTCACCGACCGCCTGATCAGCCACATCGGAGTTCGTCGATACACGATGTACCTCCAGAACTACGGCGGACCGATCGGATGGCGGCTGGCGCTCTCTAGACCCGAGACGGTGACGGCGATCATCACCCAGAACGCGAATGGGTACGAAGCCGGCTTCGGTCAAGCCTTCTGGAAGCCGATCCGGGAGTTCTGGCACGACCCGAACCCGGAGACTGAGAGCGCCGTCCGCCAAACTCTCACGATTGATGGAGTCAAATGGCAGTATCTCCACGGAGTCAGCGACCCCACTGTCGTGAGTCCCGATACTTGGACCCATGACTTCGCGCTGCTGTCGCGGCCCGGCAACGATTTAGTGCAACTGCGACTTCTAGCCGATTACGCAACGGATCTCGCGCTCTATCCGAAATTGCACGCGTACCTTCGTGAAAACGACGTTCCTCTGATGGCCGTCTGGGGCCGCAACGACGAAATCTTCTGCCCCGCTGGTGCTCTCGCCTTTGCCGACGACGTGCCCGACGCCGAGATCCATCTTCTGGACGGTGGCCATTTCCTGCTCGAAAGCAAACTGGACTTCGTCGCCACGTACGTCCGGCGCTTCCTACAACGGATGGTCGAGTGATCGGCTCCCGCCCGCTATGTGCGAGTTTGGCGCGGTGCGTGACCGTCAGCGAACGCCGGTGGAGGGGCGCCTCCGTCAGAGTCGCTAGCGGATCCAGAGCGTGTAGCGACGCACAGTGACGTACCGATCGTTGACCGCGCTCTTGCCCCCTGAGACAACGTGTCCCAGTAAAACTGAAACATCGCGTTGGACGTGAACGCCCCATTGTCGATGCGTCTGACGCTCCTGGCGGACGATCGGCGCCCTGACAACTTCGTGGCGTCTCTCCACTTGCCCAAGCCACCAGTCCTGCGCCACCTCCCGCGAGGAAGTTCAGCGTGCCCTCTGCGTGCCCTAACGGCCGGTAATTGAAGGGCGAGGGGACGTGTGACGGTAAACGGTGGACCAGGTCTCCCCCAGTCGAACACCGCCTCTACCAGGGAGCTTGCCGCTCTTGCTCGGTGGGGCTAAGTGGACTTGAACCACTGACCTCAGCATTATCAGTGCTGCGCTCTAACCAACTGAGCTATAGCCCCGCGGGTGCGAGAGTCTAGCGGAGGGTCCCCGGTTCCCCCGGGGGCCTACGGTGCCGTCTAAGGCAAGTCGCAGCCGATGTCAGCAGAGGTCACCCAGCCACGCCAGTGCCGCCGGCCCGATGCGACTGTCAACGGCTCCGCGCTGCAAGGAGCCTCACATCGTCTCGGGTCGCCTGTTGGACGGGCCAGGAGTTTGTGAGGGGGACGGTCGGTGCCGGGTTCACAGCGACTTCGTGCTGGGCGACCAGCAGCTGGCTCGTCGTGTTCGGCACGGAGAGCGCACTGTTGCCCCGAGGGAACGGCTCCTTCGACCGGGTGAACCCAAATGCACCAGTCAGGTTGCTCACGGTCTGCCGCCGCCAGGAGCTGATGTTGGGCTCCTCCACGCCGAAGATCTGCTCGAGCAGGAGAATGAGCGAGGTGTGGTCAGCCACCTCGGAGAACACGCGTCCGCCGACCGTCCACGGCGACACGATGATCGTCGGAACTCGGAAACCGAGGCCGATCGGTGCGCCTGTGACGTATTCATCGGCCGTGCCGCCAGGCGGCGTCACCGGCGGGACATGGTCGAACGAGCCGTCGTTCTCGTCATAGGTGAGGATGAAGACCGTCTTTGCCCACACATCGGGGTTAGCGGCGATGGCGTCGATCTTGGACGCGATGTATTGGGCCCCGGCGGCTGGCATCCAGTTGGGATGCTCGCACTGGGCGGAGGGGGCGACGAGCCAGGAGACCTGCGGAAGGTTGTCGGTGAGGGCGTCGTGCTCGAACCACCCTGCGGGCATCTTGACCATGCCCCTCTGGTACAGCGGAGAATCGTGATCGGCGGTGGCGAACTGGGCGAACCACTCCAACGCGTTGTCGTCGTAGTTGTCGTGCTCCTGGTAGATCCGCCACGTGATCCCCGCCGCCTGGAGGCGTTCGGGGTAGGTCGTCCATTTGCAAATCGGATTTGTGTGGGCAGGACTGTCATCGATGATGGGACCGCCGTAGCCACCTTCCGGGTCGATCGTGCCCGACCACATATAGAGCCGATTGGGGTTGGTTGGGCCGAGCACCGAGCAGTGGTATCCGTCGAGCAGCGTGAACGTCTGAGCCAGAGCGGTGTGGAACGGGATGTCGGTGGGCTCGAAATAGCCCATCGTGAGCCCGCCTTTCGCTGCCACCCAGTCGTCCATGGCGCCCTTGTCCCACGCCTGGTGCTGGGTTGTCCATGTATGGGCCAGCCCCGGCGTGGCCTGTGCGCTCGTCTTGGTGGTGTCGTAGTGGAACGGTAGGAGGTACCCGTCGCTGTGCGTGGGATCGGGCTGCTCGAAGACCGAGTTACCGTTGGGCAGCTTCACGCTCCTTGTGCCGAAGCCGCGGACGCCCGCAAGGGTGCCGAAGTATTCGTCGAAGCTGCGGTTCTCCTGCATGAGGATGACGACATGTTTGATGTCCGACAACCGGCCCGTGCCGAGCGTGGGTGCGTCAGTCGAGGCCAGCACCCTGCGGACATTCCGAGGTAGGAAGAGGGAGGCTGCCGCAGCCCCGCCGAGGTACGCCGCGCCCTGGAGGAAGCGGCGCCGGGAAAGCCCCTGGCCGGAGGTGGAGATCGTGTGATCGGTCATCACGGATTCCTCTTCTTTGCGTTCAAGGCGCGAGGCCGAACGATGCGACGCGGTTGTTCCCGCTATCGGCGACGAGCACCTGGCCGTTGGGTTCGATCACCAGGCCAACCGGGAAGTCGAGGGTTCCTGTAGTGCCGTCGACTGGCGTGCCGAACTCCCCCAGATACTGGCCGTACTGCGTGAACTCCTGCACGAGGTCGTAGTCGGGTTCGGTCACGTAGACGTCGCCAGCGCTGTTGACCGCGACGTCGGCAGGGTTGGACATCCCGCCGAACTTGCTGGTGTTCGCCCCGATGCTGAACAGCTCGTCGCCTGTCGCGCTGTACTCGGTGACCGAGTCGGCGCTGTTTGTGTAGATCCCGTTTTGCGCGACCCACAAATCGCCGGAGCCGTCGAGAGCCAGGCCCTGTGGCGCGCTCATCCCTTTGGTGATCTCACCGACGTAGGCACCAGTGACCGTGGAGAACTCCTCGACCCGATCGTTGCCGGTGTCGGCGACATAGAGGGTCGAGCCACCCACGGCGACACCTTCAGGCTGGTCGAACTCGCCATCGCCTGTTCCCGGCCCACCGATGGTGCCGAGGAGCTTTCCTGTCGTCGAGAACTCCTCGACCCGGTCGTTGCCGGTGTCGGCCACGAATACCTGACCACCGTCGTCGACGGCGACGGCCTCCGGATCGTCGAGCTGGCCTGGTCCCGAGCCTTCCGAGCCGATCACCCGCTCGACGTCTCCGCTCGGCGAAAGCTCGGCGACCTGGTCTGCGTAGGCCTCGGCGACCCACACGTCGCCGTGGCCGTCGAGCGCGATCCCGAAGGGTCCGTTCAGTACGCGGTGGCCGAGCTCGCCCATGTACGTCGGCATTGTGGTCGGCGGCGGGCTCGGCGGTGCGGTGACGGTGAAGGTGATGGGTCCTGCCATCACCTCGTAGCCTGTGTCGTAGAAGAGATAGGCGACCCATGTTCCGGGTGTAAGCGACGCGGTCGAGAAGCTGGCTGTCCCGCTGGCGTCAGGCGTGTACTGCCAGATGGTCGAGCCCACGTGGCCAGGGGTCTGGCCCGGTTGGTAGATGCCGATCCAGTTGTCCGATGTCGCGGGTGTCGCCGTGTAGGTGATCGTGATGATCGAGCCCTGCACCAAGGTCTTGGCGCTTTCAGCAATGGTTCCCGAAGGGGCGGTGGTCGCAGCGGTGATGGTGAATGTGATGGGTCCCGCCATCACCTCGTAGCCTGTGTCGTAGAGGAGGTAGGCGGTCCAGCCGCCGGGTGTGAGCGACCCCGTCGAGAAGCTCACTGTCCCGGTGGCGTCTGGGGCGTACTTGTAGGCGGTCGAGCTCACTTTGCCGGGGGTGTCGCCCGGTGGGTAGATGCCGATCCAGTTCTTCGATGTCGCAGGTGTCGCCGTGTAGGTGAACGTGATTGTCGAACCCTGCGTCACGGTGCTGGCGCTTACAGCGAGCGTCCCTGACGGGGTCGTCGTGGAAGCGTCCACGGTCCGGACGTGCAGGGTCCGCACCGTGGGACTCGACCCGCCTGCGGTGGTCCTCGCTGCACCGTGCGACGATCCGATCGTCAGCGACATCCCGAACAACACGAGGACGAGGACGCCGGGGAGCATCGCACGCTCGATTACTCGTGAGAACAACGAGCGTCGATGCGGTTGGTCGCCCTCAGCCGGTTGGTGGTCCATGGTGAAACCGACCTCCGCGTCTTCAACGATCACAGCGCCGAGCCCGACCGATACGGATGCTGCATCCTGGCTTCGACAGCAACACGACCGCGTCGCATCACTCTCCTGGTTGGCACGGTACACACCGACGCATGAATGGTCAACGAGAATTCATTCCACTTTGACTCACATCTCTGAATTAATCGCGCTGAGCACTTGACCGAGTTCGCGTTGGCAGTACGTGTGTCGTCGTTCGATCGATAGTTGACCCGCATCTCGTCGCCTGCGTCACAGTTACGTCACACGTACACGCGATCGACCGCGGTCTTCCTCGCATCGTCGTTGTGACAAGGAGGGGACGTTCGGTGGCGTCCAATCAACCACACGTCAGGCCGCTCGATCCGCTCGACGTGTACTACAACGCGCGTTGTCGATGCCAACAACTGACGCGTCGTCCCCCCGCCTCCAAAGGCTGCAGAGGCACGACGCCGTCCATCCGTCCATGTGCGTCTCGTCGGACGTCGCGGCGGATGGTCGTTGCGCGCGTCGGTCGCCTCACTGGCGGCCTTTTCGCAGAGGGCGCAGACCGGTTCGCCCTCACGGTCCACCGTAGGAGCAGCGCGAGGACCACGTCGACTCCCCGACATCGGCGTACGAGGTGCCCGCCGGACCTTCGTCGATGGGGAGACCGGCCGCGGAGGACGGGGGAAACATGGGCGAGCTCGGTGCCTGCTCGGAACGGTGAACGTCTCCCGGTGCTTCAGCGACGCGACCGCCGTACTGCCGTCTGCCGAACTGCTCGGGCACGACCGAGTCTCAACCGACCCCTGCGGCGGGACATCTCCCCTCTGCGGGACTAGTGTTCGTGGAACCTTGGGGAAGGGGAAGCTCGATGGTTGGCATCGAGATGGAGGCGGCGCTTCGAGCGCTGGGGGATCCACACGCGCTGATCGACCGCGTCGTAGGGGAGGCGCTGACGCTCATTCCGTCGGCCCAGGGATCGGTCGTCGAGTTCGCCGAGGGCGAGCTGCTGCGCTACGAGTGCGCAGCGGGCACCTTCGCCCCCCACGTGGGGCTGCGGCGTCAGGCGTCAGGAAGTCTGTCAGGTCTTTCGATTCGGCTCGGGTCGACGCTTCGCTGTGACGATTCCGAGATGGACCCGAGGGTCGACCGCGACGGGCGGGGGCTGACGGCGGCTCGCTCCGTGGTCTGTGTGCCCCTGAAGTGCGGCCACAGTTGCATCGGGGTCTTGACGGTCTCGAGCTCCCGGCCCTTCGCATTCAGCGATCGCGACGTCGCGACGGTGGCCGGCCTCGCGTCGTTCATCGGTGCTGTCGTGACGGCCGTCACCCAGCTCGACGAGGTGGCAGGCGAGTGGCACTCGCTGCCGGTCGAGGGTGTCCTGAGAGACCAGTCGTTCCACATCGTCCACCAGGCGATCGTGGGACTGAGAACGGGCGAAGTGGTCGCATCCGAGGCACTCAGCCGGTTCACGTCGAGCCCGTCTCGCACACCGGAGAATTGGTTCCGCGACGCATGGCGAGTAGGTCTCGGACCCGATCTCGAGCTCGCCACTGCGGCAGCGGCGCTTCAGGATCTCGATCGGCTGCCGGGCCACTGCCGGCTCGCCATCAACGTCAGCGCCGCGCTGATCGAGCGACCGGAGCTCGCCTCCATGCTCGAGACGGTCGATCCTGCCCGCATCGTCCTCGAGGTCACCGAGCTGGTGGAGGCCGAAGACATCGGTCGGACCCGCCGGGCCCTCGAAGGGCTGCGGCGCCACGGCGTACAGGTAGCCATGGACGACGCCGGATCAGGGTTCTCCGGGTTGTCACGAATGACCGAGCTCTCGCCCGACATCATCAAGCTCGACCGAACCCTCATCGATGGGATCGACGTGGACCCCGTTCGCCGGAGCTTGGCGACCGCGCTCGTTGCGTTTGCAACGGATCTCGGGGCCACAGTGGTCGCGGAGGGAGTCGAATCCGAAAATCAGCTCGAGGTTGTCTACGGGCTGGGGATCGAGTTGGCCCAGGGGTATCTCATCGGTCGCCCGGTTCCGGTCGACCAACTCGACCGGCCGGTCCGACCGGTCACGGGCACGGGTTCAGCCCGCGCGGCAGCGCTGAGGCCTCGTCAGATCAACCGTGCCCCGCGACCACACCCGCCTGTCGTCGAACTCCCTGATCCGTCCAGCACGCCGACGGCACCGGCACGCTCGGGTTCGCGCGCTCTTGTCCCTGCTGCCGCCCATCCGGTGGTCTTCGGCCGTCAGGACGGGATCCGTCAGTAGACCCACACCGCCGTGCCGAGGGGCGCGAGGTTGTTTGTCCAGATCCAGTCGATCGCCTGGTCGCTGACGCGGACGCAACCATGTGAGACGGGGATCGCAGGCACGTATGTGTCGCCGTGGATGGCGAACCCGCTTGTGAAGTACTTCGGCCGCCAGAGCGCGCCGAGAGAGTCGACCACCAGGCCATTCACCTCCGAGTAGATCTGGAAGTGACCGACAGGGGTCTCTGCGACGGCTGGCGCCCCTGTAGCTGTGTAGGTGTACCCGCCGCCGGTGGACGTGTTCAGTACGTGCTCGAGCCTTCCGTTTGTCACGAACATCAGCAGGTCGTCTTGGAGGTCGACTTCGATGACATAGCCCGACGTGCTGCGAGGCCGAGGCAGAACGCCTCGATCGAGGGCGGCGTACGTCGATGCCCCGACAACCCCGTCGGGTGTGAGCCCTGCGGCCTTTTGCAGGGCGTAGACCGCCTCTTCCGTCGTGTCGCCGAATGTGCCGTTGGGCGTGCCGAGCCAGTAGCCGAGAGCCGACAGGCGCTGTTGGAGAGCCAGCACGGCGCTCCCGGTCGCGCCTGGTGCAAGTGGTGCGACTTGTGCGAGTGGCGGGGAGGAGCTGGGGAGGAGCCAGTAACCGGCGCCCGCGAGGGTCACTGCCATGGCGACGATCGGGTTCGCGGTCGTTTGAGTGGCCATGGAGCCGTAGGACTTCGCCTTGCCGAAGCTGAACACCTCGCCGTTCGAGGCGATGAGCCAGTACCCGTGACCTGTGCGGGTCGCCGCCATGCCCACCACCGGGGCGGCGAGGGGGTGGGTCGCCGCGGACCCGTAGAAGGCCGCCTTGCCGTAGCTGAACACCCCACCGTCCGAAGCGACGAGCCAGTACCCGTGGCCTGTGGGCGTCGCCGCCATGCCCACCACCGGGGCGGCGAGGGGGTGGGTCGCCGCGGAGCCGTAGAAGGCTGCCTTGCCGAAGCTGAACACCCCGCCGTTCGAGGCGACGAGCCAGTATCCGTGACCTGTCGGGGTGGCCGCCATGCCCACCACGGAGTCCTGCAGGTGGTGGGTCGCCGCGGAGCCGTAGAAGGCTGCCTTGCCGAAGCTGAACACCCCGCCGTCCGAAGCGACGAGCCAGTACCCGTGACCTGTGCGCGTCGCCGCCATGCCCACCACCGAGGTCTGCAGGTGGTGCGTCGCCTCGGAGCCGTAGAAGGCTGCCTTGCCGTAGCTGAACACCCCACCGTCCGAAGCGACGAGCCAGTACCCACGTCCTGTGGGGGTGGGCGCCATGCCGACCACCGGGGCGGCGAGGTGCGCCCCCGCTGGGGACCCGAAGTAGCTGGCGTCGCCGAACGGGACCGGTTCCCCCGCTGCGTCAGGCCTCGCCGACGTCGTCGCAGCTCCCGACGACGACGCACAAGGAACGAGCGCGGCGGCAACGACCAAGGCGACGCCCAGCGTCGTCCAGGCCCAGCGCAGAAGAGGGTTTTTCTCGGTCGTTGTCGAAGTATACGTAGTGGCACCGACAAGCGGCCAGACCGCGCGGTCGCCGACGCGGTCGCAGCGCGCCACGGCGAGACGAACAAGCTGGACGCTTTGCTGGCCGTCGAACCAACGACGTGATGCACCAGGTCGCGAGGATCTGCGGGTTCCCCAAGGCGATCCGGTTGGCCACGCAGCGCATCGCCTGGGCGTGTAAGCCGATCACCCGTGCGCACAAAACGGAGATTCAAGCTGCCTCGGAAGTACTGTGGCGGCGGGCCTGAAGCGCAGACCGACCTCTGGAGGGGGAGCGTGACCACAACGACCGGACCGGACCAAGCGGGTCCGTCCGACGGCGGGACGACAACCTGGGCCCCGCCGCCGTTTCCGTCGCCCGCCCCGCCGAGCTACCCGCCGAGCTACCCGCCTGGGGCCGCCGACTACGGGCCGCCGCCCATCCCGGGTCTGCCACCTCTCCCGGCGGGGGTTGTTCTCGCGCCGCGCGGCCGACGGGTCGGCGCCTACTTTCTCAGCATTCTCCTCGTGGTCGTGACGCTCGTCATCGGCTTCATCATCTGGGGGCTGATCCTCTGGGGACGCGGCACCTCCCCCGCCCTTTCCGTGCTCAAGATGCGGTGCGTCAAGGCGAAGACGGGGGAGAAGGCCACGTTCGGGACCATGGCCCTGCGCGACGTCGTGGGCCGCATCTTGGAAGGGATCCTCGGCTGGATCACCGAGCTCGTCTCCTTGGTCCTTTTCCTGAGCCGGGACGACCGTCGCGCCCTCCATGACCTGGTGGGGGGCACCATCGTCGTCTACGACCCCGAGCGGCGTCTCGACGCCACCTCCTGAAGATCAGTCCGGCCTCCGGTGACCGCCGGCGCGCGCCAGCGGAGCACGAGGGCGGGAACCAACGAGCGCCGCGTTCCCGGCCCACCGGTCAAGGGGATGTGGCAGCAGGTGCCTCCACCGGGGCGTCGCCGTCCTCCCCCTCTTCTGCGTAGAGCGCCTCTCCCCTCCTGAGCCTGCCGGCGATCCGCACCACCTGGGAGAGCTCGCGCCGGGTGGGGGTGTGGGCCGCGAGGAACCTGGCCGCACCGGCGAGCACGAGCGCAGGCTCCTCGGAACCCTCCGGCCACGCGAACGCCTGCCGGACCGCCGCCTCGTAGATCTGGAACCAGTGGAAGCCAGGGTCCTCCCGGAGCAGAGCCGAGCCCAGCGCGGCGACCACGTCTTCCCGCCGGCCGCCGCTGTGGAGATGGCCGTAGACGATGGACCCCGCACGGTCCACCTCGCCCTCGATGTCCCAGCACGCGGCCAGCGCCTCCAACCCGACTCCAACTCCCGGGCCCCTGGGCA
>JASHYA010000294.1 GCA_030043315.1 Acidimicrobiales bacterium | reverse complement strand
CGCGCGCGTGGTAGATCCGCCGGCCGCCCATGTGCGGCTCGGGTTCCGACTCGTAGCGCCAGTCGTAGAAGCGGTTGCCGATCGGGAACGTGAGCGCTGCCGGCATGTGGACGAGGAGGTCGAAGCGGTAGTCGGGCCGTCCGGCCTCGAGCACGAGGACGCGATTGGACACCTCGGCGCTCAACCGGCTGGCGAGGCAGCAGCCCGCCGAGCCGCCTCCGACGATGACAAAGTCGTACATTCGGGTGCACAGTCTGCGACCAGAGCGGCTCGGTTGCAACGTGTGGCTGCCGAAGCCGCAGATCCGCAGTCCGGCCCGATCGGGGACCGTGGACCGGGAGTGACCTCCCTGGCCCGGACGCCGACCTCCGTCGGACCTCCCGCCATGGGCCGTGACCGGTCTCGGTACGCTTCCCTGATGCTGACCGGGGCATGGGTGTACCTCGCTGCCCTCGGCGCGTCCTTCACCATCGCCACGCTCGCCAGCCCAGCCGGGGTGTCGGGGGCTGTGCTGCTCCTACCGTTTCAGGTGGGTGTGCTCGGTACCCCGAGTCCCGCGGTCACGCCCACGAACCTGCTCTACAACGTCGTCGCCACTCCTGGCGCGCTGTACCGCTACTGGCGGCAGCGACAGACGGGGGGACGGCTCACCAGGATTCTCATCGCCGGAACGCTGCCAGGGGTCGTCGCCGGCTCGATCATCCGTGTGGAGGTGCTTCCGGGAAGTCGCGCCTTTGACGCGGTGATCGCGGCGGTCCTCACGCCGCTCGGTGCGTGGTTGATCCTGCGCAAGGGAGGCCGTCGGGTCCGGTGGTTGTCCGTGCCAGTCCTCATCGGGCTCGCCGCGTGCGTCGGCTGCGTCGGCGGCATCTACGGGATCGGTGGCGGATCGGTTCTCGCCCCGCTCCTCATCGCTTCGGGCCGACCACCTTCGGACGTCGCTCCGGCCACCTTGGCCGCCACGTTCGTGACGTCCGTGGCCGGCGTGGTGACGTTCCTGGCCCTCTCGACCAGTCATCACGGGCCGGTCGCGCCGGATTGGGGCGTCGGACTGGCACTGGGTGTGGGCGGCCTGCTCGGCGGCTACACCGGAGCACGGGTGCAACCACACCTCCCCGAAGTCGCCATCCGGCGGCTGCTCGGGTTCCTCGTCGTCGCGATCGGCGTTCGGTACGCCGTGCTCGCGGCGTAGCTCGCCGTCGTAGTCCGGTGTAGTCAGGTGGTGGTCGTGAAGTGCTTCGCCAACCCAACCTTCGTTGTGCGCCCCGACCGGACGGTCAGGATGTGGCGAGCCGGAAGGGCCCCACGCCGCTCCCCTATCCGGGCGGCGTGTCCGCCAGCATCACCTCCGGCGTGACGACCGTCACCTCGACGGAGGCACCGGGGTCGAGGGCGGCGGCGTCCGCGCTGGTCCGGTCGACCTGGATCGTCACGCCCTCGTCGAGAAGGACGGAGACCCTCGTCATCGCGCCGTAGAACGTCTTGCCCATCACGATGTTCGCCGACTCGGCAGACGGCGCGAGCGCGAGCTCCTCGGGCCTCACCAGGACGTCCACGCTCGTGCCCGGCGCACGGTGTTCTCCCCGGACGGCGACCTCCCGGCCGAAGACGACCACGCCCCGTTCGCTTGCGCGCCCGGGCACCCGGTTCATCGTGCCGACGAACTCGGCGACGAAGGCGGTCGCGGGGTTCGCGTACAACTCGGCCGGTACATCGACCTGCTCGATCCTCCCCTCCCGCATCACACAGACCCTGTCGGAGATCGACAGCGCCTCCTCCTGATCATGGGTGACGAAGACCGTCGTCGTCTGCAGACGGCTCTGGAGGGCACGGATCTGCTCGCGAAGTTGCACCCGCACCTTGGCGTCAAGCGCCGAAAGCGGCTCGTCGAGGAGGAGCACCCGTGGTTCGATCGCCAACGCGCGCGCCAGGGCGACCCGCTGTTGCTGGCCTCCCGACAGCTGATGTGGGTACTGCTTGGCCTGCTTCGACAGTCCCACCATCTCGAGGAGCTCAGCCGCTCGGTGGCGGCGCTCGCCGCCCCCCACCCCCCGCATCCTGAGCCCGAACGCGACGTTGTCCAGCGCGTTCATGTTGGGGAACAGGCTGTAGCTCTGGAACACCATGCCCATGTCCCGGCGCTGGGCGGGGACGTGCGTCACGTCGACGTCGTTCACGAGCACCCTGCCGCTGTCAGGCGTCTCGAAGCCTGCGAGCACGCGAAGGGCCGTCGTCTTCCCGCAGCCCGAGGGGCCGAGCAAGGACACGAGCTCGCCCGCATGGATGGTGAGGTCGAGTCCGTCGAGGGCGCGCGTCGCCCCAAAGCGGCGGTGCAGGTCCTCCAGGTGGACGGTCGCCGTGCCTGCGCCGGCATGGTCACCGTCGCCAGCGGTCGTCACCGTCGCTCTCGTGGGAAGGCGGTTCGTCGACACCTCCATCATGTCTCCTCCGCGACCACGGCCGTCTTCTTGAATTGACGTCTGTCGAACGCCGACAGCCCGAGAAGCAGTGCCCACGTGAGCACCAGTGCGAGGAAGGAGACCGCCACCGAGACGTGCGCTGTCGAAAGGGCCGTGTTCACGACCCACACCGGGAGCGTCGTGTACAGGTCCAGGAACGCCATCGTGAACTCACCGAGGACGAGGGCCAACGTGAGGATGACCGCCGAGAGCAGCGCCGGGCGGAGGTTCGGCAGCACGACCCGCCACAAGGTGGCGCGCCAGTGCCCGCCCAACGACCGTGACGCCTCCACCAGCGT
>JASHYA010000293.1 GCA_030043315.1 Acidimicrobiales bacterium | reverse complement strand
AGGTCGACCGCCATGTCACGGCCGAGCAGGTTGAGACGGTTGTCGGGCATCGACCTAGGGCTCCTCTCCGAGGATCGAATCACCGGGATCGGCTGGTCGGCGACCTCTCATGGGGTCCGCCGATACAGGGGTACCTTTGGCAAGGCTACGGGACCGCACCACTCGGCACAAGGCGGACTGCGCGGTCGGGGCGAGCGCGTTCAGCCCGGTTCCCGCACGGTGCGGCCCGGTCTGCGGCCCGGTCTTCAATCCAATTCCGGAAAGAACAGCGCGATCTCCCGGCGGGCGGACTCGGGAGAGTCCGAGCCGTGCACGAGGTTCTCGGTCATCTCGATCGCGAGGTCGCCCCGGATCGTCCCGGGGACGGCCTGCTTGGGGTTGGTCGCCCCCATCAGCGTGCGGACGACGGCGTAGGTCTCCTCGTCGGGCCCCTCCACGACCATGACCAGCGCAGGTGAGCGGGTGATGAACGCCACGAGGTCCTCGTAGAAGGGTTTGCCCTCGTGCTCCGCATAGTGGAGTGCTGCGACGTCCCTCGTCACGGTCCGCAGCTCCGCCGCCACGAGCCGGAGTCCCTTTTGCTCGAGCCGGGAGACGATCTGGCCGGCGAGCCCGCGCTCGATTCCGTCCGGCTTGACGATGACGAGGGTGCGGGTCACGAGCGCAGGACCCTACCAGGGACCGACCCACGGGATCCCCGGCCGTGCCCGGCGGTCGGACGGCCGTCAGTGACCGGGAGGTGCGCTCGTCGGCTGCCCGGGCTGCTCGACCAGGAGCGCACGGGCCTCGGCCACCACATAGAGGGAGCCGGCGATCACGACGAGCCCCTCCTCTCCGGCGAGCTCCCGGGCGATCGGCACGGCGTCGTCGACGGAGCCCGCAACGACGACCTCCATGCCCGCCGCCCTCGCCGCTTCTGCGACCGCCTCGGCCGACTGGGCTCTCGACGCCACCGGCGCGCACGCGACCAGCGTGTGGACACCGGCAGCCGCGAGCGGCGCGAGCATCGCAGAGGGATCGCGCCCGGTGAGCATCCCGACGACCGCCACCGTCGGACCGCGGAGCGCGAAGTCGCCGAGCGCCTTCGCGAGCACCTGCATGCCCGCGACATTGTGCGCGCCGTCGAGAAGGCAGAGGGGTCTGCGGCCGACGACCTCGAGGCGACCCGGCACCGTCACCCTGGCAAAGCCTTCCGCCACCACGTCCGGGTCGAGCGGCGCCCCGAAGAACGCCTCGACCGCAGCCAAGGCGCATGCCGCGTTCACTCCCTGGTGCTCGCCGTGCAGCGGCACCAGAATCTCGGGGAAGACGCCCCCTGGCGTTCGGAGGTCCACCAGGCGGCCGCCGACCGCGAGCCGGTTGCTCATGCACTCGAACTCCTCGCCGCGCACCCACACCTGCGCGGCGCCTGCTTCGTCGGCGACCGCGCGTACCACGTCCACGAGGTCCGGGTCCTCGATCCCGATGACGGCGATGCTCCCCGGTTTCACGATCCCGGCCTTGTCGCGGGCGATGCCCTCGAGCGTCGGCCCGAGCACGTCGGTGTGGTCGTAGCTCACGTTCGTGAGCACGGCGACGACCGCATCGATCACGTTGGTCGCGTCCCACGTGCCGCCGACGCCGACCTCCACGACGGCCGCGTCCACGGCGACGTCGGCGAACCAGGTGAACGCCGCGGCCGTGAGCAGCTCGAAGCGGGTCGCGCGGTCCGAGAGCGAGGGTTCGATCAGCGAGAGCGCGTGCAGCACCTCGGTGAAGGACGGGTCGTCGATGGGTGAGCCCCCACGCGAGATCCTCTCGTTCACCCTCGACAGGTTGGGGCTCGTGTAGGTGCCGATGGAGAGTCCGCGCGCACCGAGCAGCGCGGTCGCCATCGCCGCGGTCGAGCCCTTGCCGTTCGTGCCGGTCAGGTGGATGGCCGGGTACGCCAGCTGGGGGTCGCCGAGCAGCGTCATGAGCTCGCGCATGCGGTCGAGCGTCGGCAGTGACCGTCGGCTGGGGACCTTCGCCTCGAAGTCGATGTGACCGTCGAGCCAGGCGAGGGCGTCGGACAGCGACGTGAAGGTCGCCACCGGGCTGGATCTGCGCCCGATCAGGAAGCGGCGCGGCGGCTGCGGCTGGCAGCCTTCACCGGCGACTCACCGAGCGGAACCAGGGTGGGATGCACCCGGTCGAGCACCACCGCACGGTCGACCACGCACTTGCCGACGTCGCTGCGGCTCGGGAGGTCGTACATCACGTCGAGCAGCACCTCTTCGAGGATCGCCCTCAAGCCGCGTGCCCCGGTTCCTCGCAGCAACGCCTGCTCGGCGACGGCTTCAAGTGCGTCGGGCGCGAACTCGAGCTCGATGCCGTCGAGCGCGAACACCCGCTCGTACTGGCGCGTGAGCGCGTTCTTGGGCTCGACGAGGATCCGGATGAGGGCGTCCTTGTACAGCTGGCTGACCGCCCCCACCACCGGAAGGCGGCCGATGAACTCGGGAATCAGCCCGAACTTCATGAGGTCCTCTGGCAGCACGTGACGGAGGATCTCGGTGTCGTCGCGCTCGCTCCGCTGCCGGACCTCGGCCCTGAAGCCGATGCCCTTCCGGCCGATCCTGCTCTCGATGATCTTGTCGAGGCCGGCGAACGCCCCGCCGCAGATGAACAGGATGTTGGTCGTGTCGATCTGGATGAACTCCTGGTGGGGGTGCTTGCGTCCCCCCTGGGGCGGCACGGACGCCGTCGTGCCCTCGAGGATCTTCAAAAGGGCCTGCTGGACGCCTTCCCCCGAGACGTCCCGGGTGATCGAGGGGTTCTCGCTCTTGCGGGCGATCTTGTCGATCTCGTCGATATAGATGATCCCGGTCTCGGCCCGCTTCACGTCGTAGTCGGCGGCCTGGATGAGCTTGAGCAGGATGTTCTCGACGTCCTCTCCGACGTAGCCCGCCTCGGTCAGCGCGGTGGCGTCCGCGATGGCGAAGGGCACGTTCAGCATGCGCGCGAGCGTCTGGGCCAGCAGCGTCTTGCCGCATCCCGTAGGCCCGAGGAGAAGGATGTTCGACTTCGCCAGCTCCACGGCGTCGTCGTCGGTCGGCGTTCCTGCCTGCACCCGCTTGTAGTGGTTGTACACCGCGACCGAGAGGATCTTCTTCGCGTACTCCTGGCCGACCACGTAGTCGTTCAGAAAGTCGAAGATCTCCCGGGGCTTGGGCAGATCCTCGAAGCTGAGCTCGGTGGTCTCGGTGAGCTCTTCCGCGATGATGTCGTTGCACAGGTCGATGCACTCGTCGCAGATGTAGACCCCGGGCCCGGCGATGAGCTTCTTCACCTGCTTCTGCGATTTTCCGCAGAAGCTGCACTTCACCAGGTCCCCCCCCTCGCCGAACTTCGCCACTGCCATCTCCTCTGTTCGAACCGCCGATGCCCGTTGCTGCCCGTTCGCTGCCCTGAAACTGCCTCTCCCCGCCGTTCTCACGGCAGCACCGGGGCCCGCGGGCCACCGGCTGGTGCACTCGCGCTACGCGGCCCCCACCGCTTCGAGTGCTGGCGCGTCGCGCGCGGTGATGACCTCGTCGATCACGCCGTACGCGACCGCCTCCTCCGCAGTCATCACGAAGTCACGGTCGGTATCCTTGCCGACCTTCTCGTACGCTTGACCGGTGTCCGCGGCGAGCATCCCGTTCAGGAGGTCTCGCATCCGCAGGATCTCCTTCGCCTGGAGCTCGATGTCGCTGGCCTGACCCTCGACTCCCCCAAAGGGCTGGTGCAAGAGGATCCTTGCGTGCGGGAGCGCAAACCGCTTCCCGTGGGCCCCGGCCGCCAGCAGCACCGCGGCAGCCGAGGCGGCCTGACCGAAGCAGAAGGTCGAGACGTCCGGCTTGATGTACTTCATCGTGTCGTAGATGGCGAAGAGCGCCGTGATGTCTCCGCCCGGGGAATTGATGTAGAGGTGGATGTCCTTGTCCGGCTCCTCGGACTCCAAGAAGAGGAGCTGCGCGCAGACGAGGTTCGCCACGGTGTCGTCGATGGGCGTGCCGAGGAAGATGATCCGCTCCCGCAAGAGGCGCGAGTAGAGGTCGTAGGCGCGCTCACCTCGGTTGGACTGCTCGACCACCGTGGGCACCAGGTAGTTCCTGGCGCGCAACCTCTCTTCTTGCGATGCGCTCATGCCTCGACCTCCCCGTTCGTCACGCCGGCGCCGGGATCGGCCACCGCGTGCTCCGACACGTCCTCAGCAGCATCATCGCCGATGCCCCCCACGCCCTCCTCCGGACCTCCATCAGAGGTGGTCACCTCCGTGCTCTGGTCCGCTCGCAGGTCGTCACGGGAGACCGGGGCGCCCTCCTCGTCGACGACCTCGACATGGTCGAGGAGCCAGGCGAGCGCCTTGGTCTTCCGCTGCTCCGAGCGTACCGCGGCGATACGGCCGGCGCGCGTGAGCCTTTCGCGGACGGCGGCAGGCTCGAGCTGCAGCCTCGACGCCATCGCGTCGATCTCGGACTCGAGCTCCTCGTCGGTGACTTCGAGGGACTCCTCTTCTGCAACCGATCGCAACGCGAGGTCGCTCTTCACCGCCTCCCGCGCCTCAATCCGGAGGCTCGCGAGCAACTCGTCTTGTCCCTGTCCCGTCAGCTCGAGGAACTGCCCGACACTGATCCCCTGTTGCTCCAGACGGTGCCCGAGGTCGTGCAGCCTCTGGCGCAGCTCCTCTTCGACGAGCACGTCCGGCACCTGGTCGTCATCGACCAGCCCCGCGACCGCGGCGAGCGCGCCTTGGCGGAATGCCAGTTGCGCCTGCACCATCTTGACCCGGGCCATCCGCGCGCGCAGATCCGCGCGGAGCTCTTCCACAGACGAGAACTCCGAGGCTTCCGCCGCCCACTCATCGGTGACCGGTGGGAGCTTCTTCTCCTTCACCTCTTTCAGGAGCACGCGGAATGCGACCTCGCGCTCGTGCTGGGGCGGCGTGGCCGGCACGCTCGCGCTGAAGGCGAGGACATCGCCCACCTTGGCGCCCCGGAGCTGTTCGTCGAGCGCCGCCACGATCCGGCGACTCCCGATCTCGTAGAGGAGATCGTCCGCGGCCACCACCTCTTCGCCGTCGGGTAGCGACCCGTGGACGTCGATCGTCACGTGGTCGCCCTCTCTCGCCGGCCGGTCCACCTCCACGAGCTCGGCGTCGGTGTCGCGCAAGCGGTCCACCTGCGCGTCGACCTCCGCGTCGGTGACCACGGGAGACGGGACCGTGACCTTCAACCCGCCGTAGCCGGGGACTGGCACCACCGGTCGCACCTCGACGACAGCGTCGAACGCCAGCGCGCCCGCCTCTTGGCCCGAGGTGATGTCGATCTCCGGCGTGGAGATGGGGTCGATCTCGGCTTCTGCGAGCGCGCGTGCGTAGAAATCGGGAATCGCCTCGCGCAGCGCTTCGGACCGTAACGCGACGGCGCCCCCCATCCGCGCCTCGAGCACCTGGCGCGGGACCTTGCCCGGACGGAAGCCCGGCACACGAGCCTGGCGGGACAGCGTCCGGATCGCTTCGCCGAGCACGCCGTCGACTTCCGCTTCGTCGACTTCCACCGACAGGCGGACCTTGTTGCCTTCGACGGCTTCCGAGGTGGCACGCATGGGTCCCTCACTCTACCGGGCCGTCTCCGGACCCTCGCGCCGTGCCGCCCCCTCCCGGAGGGCCGGCGGTACTCGCCGTGGCCGGGCTTCCCCGGGCCTCCATCCCCCAACGCCCAGGTCGAGGCGGCTAACTTGCGCGCCGGAACAGGAGGGCGGCGCATGCCGGGCGCGGCCGGTGTGTGATCGCGTCCGGCATTGGGAGACGAGAGAGGAGCCACCCGATGGCGGATTACGAGGGGTACTGCGTGAAGTGCCGAGAGAAGCGGACGTTCGACGGCCACGAGGTCGAGCTGGCGAACGGCAGGAGAGCCGCGCAGGGATCCTGCCCCGTCTGCGGCACCAAGATGAACAGGATCCTCGGCAAGAAGGCATGACGACGCAGGCGTACGCTGGGCGGTCGCGGCGGCGGCATGACCGCCGGGGAGTGGCGCAGCCTGGTAGCGCACGTGCTTTGGGTGCACGAGGTCGGGGGTTCGAATCCCCCCTCCCCGACGAAGGAATTTCCACATAGGTCGCAGGTACCGACTCCGTTCGCCCCGCGCCCCGCTCCGCCACGTGTTCACACGGCGAGGCTGGTCCGGCGCCGGCCGACATCTCCGCTGCATCTACCTCGAAGACGGGTCACCTGGCGGTCCTTCCGAGCCGTGACCTCCAGAGTCGTCCGGCGGTCCTTCCGGCTGCCCCTCTGCACTGGTCCGGTCGGCTGTACGAGTTGGCGCACACACCCCTCGTTCGTCGGGGCGCGCGAGCGGCCCGGGGTACGCGGCCTCCGCTCGCTCGACGAGCGTCGACATCTGCCGTCGCAGGACGACAATTCCGATCACGATGACCACGACTGCGAGGGAGGCGAACACGATCTCGAAGGGCGTCGACACCTTCGACAGGAATGACCCGGCGTAGTAGGCCAAGAACGAGTAGAGGCCGGCCCAGACGATGCCCCCAGCGACGTTGAACGCGAGGAAACGCCGGTATCGCATGCGGGTGGTGCCCGCGAGGAACGCCGCATACGTGCGGAGAATCGATACGAACCGGCCGAAGAAGACGACCGGGCCTCCGTGGCGTTCGAAGAAGTAGTGGGCGACCTTGATCTTGGACTCGTCGAGCCGCACGTACCGCCCGTAGCGGTAGAGCAATCGGTAGCCGCCCTTGTCCCCGATCCAGTAACCCGTGGTGTCGCCGACGATGGCTGCGGCTGCCCCGACAGCGAAGATCAGGAAGATCGAGAGCTTGTGTGTATGGCCCGCGTAGGTCGCAGCGGCGATGAGGGCGGTCTCGCCCGGGAGCGGGACACCGAGGCTTTCGACGGCTACGAGCACGAACACCGCCAGGTAGCCATAAGTCCCGACGAGCTCGTGGATGCTCACCGGTCCGACGTTCCCGGGTCGATCGCCGCCACGACGGGAGTCTAGGAACCGCCGCCTTGGGGTAACCGGAATCCCCGCCCGTGCACCGACGGTCGCTAGCGTGAGCGGATCCATGGGGCGCGCGCTCATCACGGACCTCTACGAGCTCAACATGGCGGCGAGCTACCTGCGACGCGACATGACTGTCCCGGCAACCTTCTCATTGTTCGTACGTGAGCTTCCTCCCGACCGTGGCTTCCTCGTCGCCGCGGGAATCGACGACTGCCTCGACTACCTCGAGAGCTTCCATTTCGACGACGAGGATCTGGCGTGGCTGGCCGGCCATGGCTTCTCCCCCGAGACGATCGGAGCCTTCCGGGAGATCCGCTTCACCGGCGACGTGGAGGCCGTCGAAGAGGGTCGGGTCGTCTTCGCCAGAGAGCCGCTGCTCGAGATCACCGCGCCCCTTCCCGAGGCGCAGCTGGTCGAGACGTTCCTCTTGAACCAGGTCACCTTCCAGACGGCGATCGCCACGAAGGCGGTGCGCTGCCGCCTCGCCGCGGGCCAGATCGAGCTCGTCGACTTCGCCCTGCGTCGCGCGCACGGGGTGGAAGCGGGCGTGGCCGTGGCCAAGCTGTCCGCGATGGCCGGCTTCGTCGGGACGAGCAACGTCGAGGCGGCGAGGGAGCTCGGTCTCACGGCGGCCGGGACGATGGCCCACTCCTACATCGAAGCGTTTCCCACCGAAAGAGACGCGTTCTTGGCGTTCGTCGAGGACATGCCTCCCCCTTACACGTTTCTCGTGGACACCTACGACACGCTCGCGGGTGTCGAGGCCGCGGCGCGCGTCGTGGAGGAACTCGACTTGTGGGACAGGGTCGCCATCCGCCTCGACAGCGGAGACCTCGGTGAGCTGGCACGCGCCGCACGCGCGATCCTGGACGAGCGGGGCCTCGGCCACGTACGCATCTTCGTGAGCGGCTCGCTCGACGAGTACGTCCTCGAGCGCCTCGTCGCGTCAGGGGCGCCGGTCGACGCCGCGGGCGTGGGCACTCGCTTCGGCACGGCGGCCGACGCGCCCTACGTGGACTCGGTCTACAAGCTGGTCGAGGTGGGCGGTCGCCCCGTGATGAAGCTGTCGCCCACAAAGGAGACCCTCCCAGGCGCGAAGCAGGTCTGGCGCAGGGAGGGGAAGACCGACGTCCTCGCGCGCCGCGGTGAGCCCGGGCCCGAGGACGCCGCGGGGCTGTTGACGCCGGCCATGCGACGCGGGAATCGGCTTCTCGAACGTTCGACCATCGCGCGGGCGAGGGCTCGCATCGAGCACGACCTCTCGGTGCTCCCCGCCGCCGCGAAGAGGATCCGCAGACCCGACTCCGCCGCGCCGGTGGCGTCGAGGGCGCTGGAGGAGCTCACGGCCGCCACTCGCACCGGAGACCGACCGACCGGTCGTCAGTGAGGCCCCGCGAGGGGGTCCTCCACGGGTAGAGGATGACGACGGTGTCCGAACACCTCGATGGCAACGAGTGAGGCCACGAACACCGCGACCATTCCGATGTAGATCCCGAGCGTCGAGTCGCTCAATCGCTCCTCGCTGCCGAGTGCAAAGAGGATCTGCCGGATCACCGCGACGAGGCCCACCACGAGGAACGGCTGTGCAGCCAGCGCGTGGGCTCGCAAGGACAGCACGACCGTGTGCACGACCTCCAGAAGGATGAGCACGAGCAGGACTTGTGCGAGGAAGTCGGTGGCCGCCCTGACGAGCCCGCGATGGGGGGACGTGGAGAAGAAGTCGACGACCGCAGCGACGAGGATCGCCGTCGCGAGAATGACGAGGCAGGCGGCAACGAGCGTGGACACGACGTCTTGTGCGCGCTCGGTCAGCAAGCCGGAGCTGCGGCTCCACCAATCTTGCGACGACGGACCCTCGGTCGCCTGGCCCGATCCCGCGGTCGTGCTCGTGAGCTGGGGGGACTCCTCGACCAAAAGCCGCTCTTCGCTACCGCTTTCCTGCGACACGGGACCTCCCTGCCCTCCGGAGCTTCCCTCCGCAACTTCACCGCAAGCCTACGTCGCCGAGACTGCGATTCCGGTGCTGGCGGACGCTCCGCCGCGTGAGAACGACGACCGTGAAGCCCGTGACGTGTCCTCGACGACCGCAAGGACGGGACCTTCGCACCCGAGGCGCAGCACCCCGACCGGTCTTACACTCAACCAATGGTCGACGATCCCCGCGTGGTGACGCCGGCGCACTTCCGCGCCGACGGGGCAAAGACGCTGGAGTGGGTCGCACGGTATCTGGACGGACTCGGGACCTATCCGGTCTCGCCTTCGGTCGCCCCGGGAGACATCGCCGGCCGGCTGCCGGCGCACGCGCCGGAAGAACCCGAGTCGTTCGCGACGATCCTCGCCGATCTGGACCGCGTCGTCGTGCCGGGGATCACCCATTGGCAGGCTCCGGGGTTCTTCGCGTACTTCCCCGCCAGTTCGTCGCCCCCGGCCGTCCTGG
>JASHYA010000030.1 GCA_030043315.1 Acidimicrobiales bacterium | reverse complement strand
TTCGGCGTCGTCTAGTCGGGCGGCGCCCGTGGTGCACCAGTGGACGACGACGATCGGCGCGTCGAGGACCACGCGCGCGGGCACGTCGACCACCACCGCGTCCGGATGGAACGCGTCGTTCAGGCGGACGAGTGCGTCACCGCCGATGAGAACCCGTCCGAGGACGCCCTCGTCGTCATCGGGCCCGCCGAGCAGGTCGAGGCCTCCGACGCGGACCGGTTCGGGCAGACCCGGCCGGTCCACGGCGAGCGGCCGCCCATCGACCACGGTCACGAGCGCCGCGAACCCAGGGAGGTCGGCGACCACACCGTCCACGAAGGCGGAGCCGAGGGGGCCGAGGGCCCCATCGCCCGAGCGCGGCGCGTACTCGTCGAGTCGCAGGTCGTCGATGGGCGTGTAGCGCCACACCTCCTCCTTCTCGGAGGGCATGGGCATGACCGCGAGCTCCTCACTCGCTTCGACCCGGCGCTTTCGCAGCCATGCGGGGCCGGCCAGCTCGGCGGCCCTATCAGGAGTGAACGTGTGCACGACCGCCTAACGCTTGCGCCGCCACCACCGCTGCGCTGCCCGCTTCTCCCGCCGTGCGTCCTCGGCCCTCGCTTCGGCCAGCGCCTCGGGGGCGATCGCGCTCACGATGCTCTCGGCGTCCTCGAGGATCGACGCCATGTCGTCCTTCGACACGGACGAGAGCTCCGGCTCGTCCTCGACCGGTGGCTCCACGAGGCTGCCGTGCACCCACCCGACGTCGGCCATCCGGCGTTCGTAGGCCTTGCAGTCGTCGGGACACCGCCACGGAGCCTCCGGCGCAAGGTCCAGGACGCAGAAACGCGCGACCTCGCCGGACGCGTACGTCCGGCTCTGAAAGTGCTTGCACTCCTCACGCATCGGCATGGTGCACCCTCCCGCGCCGGCGGCGTGTCAACCGACCGATCCTTCCATCTGCAGCTCGATGAGCCGGCTCCACTCGACCGCGTACTCCATCGGCAGGGTCCTCGTAACCGGCTCGATGAAGCCGTTCACGATCATCCCCATCGCCTGGCTCTCGGAGAGCCCCCGGCTCATCAGGTAGAAGAGTTGGTCGTCGCCTACCTTGGACACCGTCGCCTCGTGGCCGATCTGCGCGTCCTGCTCCCCCACCTCCATGTAGGGCTTGGTCTCCGAGACCGAGTCGTCGTCGAGCAGCAACGCGTCGCAGCGCACGAAGGACTTCGCGCCTTTCGCCTCCGGGTCGACGTGGACGAGGCCGCGGTAGGTGGTGACGCCGCCGTCCTTGGAGATCGACTTCGACACGATGGTCGACGTGGTCTCCGGCGCGGCGTGGATCATCTTGGCACCTGCGTCCTGGTGCTGGCCCGGCCCCGCGTACGCGACGGAGAGCACCTCGCCGGACGCCTTGGGCCCCACGAGGTACACCGACGGGTACTTCATGGTCAGGCGTGAATTGTGGACGATGAACCCCTCGGAGAGGAAGTTCCCCGTCCCCTCGACCTCGATGTCCCAGGTCGGTGCCACGACCGCGGTCGTGCTCACCTCGACGGGCCGGATCTCGACCGAACCCGGGAGGACGATGCCGGACCTGCCGACGGTCCTGAACCACCGCGTCGACGGTGGCGATTGGCGTGCGACGGCTGCACGAAGCGGTTCGCTCACCATCCCCGTCAACCGGCCGTCGGCCCTGAAGTCGAGACGATGGCTCCCCCTGCACCGAGAGTCGTAGCCGAGGATCTTGACTGGGCCCTCGGCGTCCTTTTCGGTGAAGATCCGGCACGGGATCCCCAGTGACGTGAGGACCTCTGCCACGTCTTCGAGCAGGGGGCGGTTCACCGACTTGATCGAGAAGCCCCGGCGTCCCTCGGGCGCGCAGCCATCGGAATCGAGGTAGCCGGCCACGAAGGCGACGCGCTGGTCCTCGGGAAGGTCCAGGATCCAGCCCGGCAGCCGCTTGCGGAGCGCCCCGGTCGCGAAGCCGTTCAGCTGGAACAGGTCGGCGAGCTCGACGCTCGACCAGCGCACGGTCACCCCGTCGCGCCGTTCCTCGGGGGCGGCGTCGGGGAGCACGCGGCGCATCACCTCGAGCAGCCGCGCCCGGGCGCGGTCGCCACTGGGCACGGAGAACGTCACACGCGCCCATCGAGGACCACCGTTCTGCGCCGGCTCACGCTCGATCGAGCCGTCGCCGACGAAGAGGCCGAACAGCCACATGAGCTCCGCAGTGGTCTCTTCGATCGGTGCGAGCCGGGGAGCGCGACGGCGCACGGTCCGGAACCCCGCTGCGTACTGGTTCGAGCCTGCGAATGACGTCACGCATTCGGACCGCTCGAGCTTGTGCGGGTGGCCGTAGTCGGTCGAGGTCACAGGCACGATCGCACGAGTCAGGGAGTCGGCGCGCACGTACGCCAGCTGGTAGCGCCCGGACTTCTTCGCACGCTCGGGGTCGTAACGGTACGAGTAGAAGGGGTGGTTGTCGGTGACCCGGAGCGCGCGCTCGCCGGCCCGGACCTCACGGACCGGCTGGTACCCCGAGAACCGCTTGGCGGTGACCGCCCGGAAGCACAGCTCACCCGTCTCCTCGTCGTACGAGAGGACCCGGTCTCCCGGCGACACCAGCTCGATGGGCTTCGTCCCGGCCGGCGTCGTGACCCGCGACCCCTGCGCGAGGCACCCGATGTTCCCGTCGATCCATTCGACGTGCGACTCGGCCTCCGCGCGGGCGCGCTTGGTCACGAGGTTGTAGACGTTGTTCGACCAGTTCTGGATGGTGGTGTAGGTGATCCGGCTGCCCGGCAGCGCAACGAGCTCGACGACCGCTGAGTGCAGGGAGTCCGACGTGTACACGGGCGCCGAGCACCCCTCGACGTAGTGCACCTGTGATCCCTCGTCAGCGATGATGAGCGTCCGCTCGAACTGGCCCATGTTCTCGGCGTTGATGCGGAAGTAGGCCTGGAGCGGCATCTCGACCTTCACGCCCTGCGGGACGTAGATGAAGGAGCCTCCCGACCACACGGCCGAGTTCAACGCGGCGAACTTGTTGTCGTTGGGGGGGATGATGGTGCCGAACCACTTGCGCACGATGTCCGGGTGCTCCCGCACCGCCGTGTCCATGTCGCAGAAGAGCACGCCCTGCGCCTCGAGGTCCTCACGGTTGCGGTGGAAGACAACCTCGCTGTTGTGCACCACGAAACCCTCGGCGACGAAGTTGTGGTGACCGGCGACCTCGATGTCGTAGACGGGTTCGACCCCCATCCGCTCGATCCGCTCCACCTTGGCGAACCCGAGCATCTCGCTCGTATGCGCGCGGAACACGGTCCCCTTCGCGGTCCGGTAGCTGTGCCCGTAACGCCGCCGCCCCAACCGTTCGCGCCCGCTCGCCGATCGTGCAGGGATGCGATCGAAGCTCCCCGACAGCGCCAGCAGCTCCTCCACGTCCGACAGCAGCTGCGGGTTCGCATCACGAACGTACCCGTCCGAGTCGAGCAGCCCCGCGAGGAGCGAGAGCCGCTGCGATCGAGGAAGCCCGTACACCCAATCCGGGAGGCGCTTGGTGAGCGAGGTTCCGGCGAGGCCGTTCAGCTCCAGGTAGCGCGCGAGGGCGGCCGTGCGGCGGCCGACGAGCCGGTACCCGTCGCCGCTCAGGCGCAGGTCCAGTCCAAAGAGCTCGTGCGCCACTCGCTGGATCTCGGACACGAGCTCCTCGTCGGTCCGGTCGACAGCGATCTCGACGGAGACATGCTGACCACGGTGGTGCAGGTAGCCGTCGCCCAGGTACACACCGAAGAACCAGCACAGGTCGTCACTCGAGGTCCGGGGCAGCGTGGCACCTGCGGCCTCGTCGACCCGGTCGACGAGCAACCGCACCGGCTCGCCGTACTCCGGCACGTCGGTCGCGATGGCGACGAGGTCGCCGACCGAGAGCTGCTCTGCCGCCACCCAGCGAGCCACGTACCGCGCCTTCAGCGCACCGGTCCGCCGTTCGTCGCGCAACACGAGGAACGGGTGGTTCCCGGACGCGCCGATGGTCCTGCCGCGGGCGGTGATCTCGAAGATCTCCTTCTCCCCCGATTCGCCGCCGGCCACCACCGTCGCCGGCTCGAGGATCCTCCTCCGCTCGTCGAGGGCGAAGACGCGGTCTCCCGGCACGAGCTCTTTGATCGGGAGCATGCCCCGGGAGGTCCACACGGCCGTGGAGCCCCGCAGGCACTCGTACTGTGCGGTCACGCCGGCGAGGTACTTCCGCTCCGCCTCGGGGATGCCCAGCTTCTCGTAGGTCCGCTTGATCGACTCGGGTAGGTCCTCCCAGTCCTGCACCTGCCCGCCGGTCGGCTTGATGTAGTAGTAGATGTCGTCGAAGTCCAGGTCCGGCATGTTGACCGCGAACCACGGCGCCATGGGCTTCTTCTCGAACCGCGTCAACGCCTTGAGGCGGAAATCGCGCATCCACGCCGGCTCGTGCTTCATCGCCGACATCTCGCGGACGATCTCCTCGTTCAGCCCCTTCTTCGGCTTGAAGACGTAGTCCTCTTCGTCGCTCCAGCCGAGCTGGTAGCGGCCGAGGTCCAGATCTACGGATGCCATGCGGTCGAGTCTCCTTGCGCCTGCCGAGCTGTTCGTCGCCGAGGTGGGCGTCCCCGCCGGAAAGGCCCCCCGCTTCATGGCCGGCCCGATGGGCCGGCCGGTGCCTCTGCAGCGGATTTTCCCTATCTCGATAGTAACAACTCGCGGGGCCGCCCCCACGCGACTCGGACTCTGCGCGGCGGCCTCCACGAGGTCTTCCGTCGTGACCTTGCCGGATGGCCCCGGGCCGGCCTCGCACCCGCCGGCGGAGGGCGGCGCCCGAATTACTTTGACGCCGAAGTATCATGGGGCCATGGGGGACCGTCACCGCTGGCAGGAGGAATTCGACCGGTCACCGTCCCGGCGCGTCCCGTACGAGACGATGTCCGGCGTCCCGCTCGACCCGGTCTACGGCCCCGACGAGGCCGAGCTGCCCGGCCAGTTCCCCTACACGCGCGGCCCCTACGCGTCGATGTACCGATCCCGGCTGTGGACGATGCGGCAGTTCGCGGGGTTCGGCACCGCCGAGGACACCAATGGCCGGTTCAAGGAGCTCCTCCGGTCCGGCGGCAACGGCCTCTCCACCGCCTTCGACATGCCGACGCTCCTCGGGCGCGACTCCGACGACCCGCTCGCCAAGGGCGAGGTCGGGCGGGCCGGCGTCGCAGTCGACACGCTCGCCGACATGGAGACCCTGTTCGCGGGGATCGACCTCGGGGCGGTGACCACGTCGATGACGATCAACTCGGCGGCCGCCCCGGTGATGGCGATGTACGTCGCCGTGGCCGACGGGACCGGGGTGCCCAGGACCGCGCTCGGCGGCACGGTCCAGAACGACATCTTGAAGGAGTACCAGGCGCAGAAGGAGTACGTCTTCCCGCCGCGCCCTTCGGTCCGTCTGGTGACCGACCTGATCCGCTTCGCCACCGCGGAGCTGCCACGCTGGCACCCGGTCTCGGTCTCGGGCTACCACATCCGCGAGGCCGGCTCCACCGCCGCCCAGGAGCTCGCTTTCACGCTCGCCAACGGCTTCGCGTACGTCGAGGCGGCGACGGCGGCGGGCCTCCACGTCGACGAGTTCGCCCCCCGCCTGAGCTTCTTCTTCAACGCGCACATCGACTTCTTCGAGGAGATCGCGAAGTACCGTGCCGCCCGGCGTATCTACGCCCGCTGGATGCGCGACCGGTACGGGGCCTGCGACCCGCGCTCGATGACGCTCCGGTTCCACACCCAAACCGCAGGGGTGTCCCTCACCGCCCAGCAGCCCGAGGTGAACCTCGCGCGGGTGGCGATCGAGGCGCTCGCAGGGGTGCTCGGCGGCACCCAGAGCCTCCACACCGACTCCTACGACGAGGCGCTCGCGCTCCCGACCGAGAAGGCCGCGCGCCTCGCGCTCCGCACCCAGCAGGTGATCGCCGAGGAGACCGGGGTCGTCCACGTCGCCGACCCGCTCGGCGGGTCGTGGTTCGTCGAAGAGCTCACCGACGAGCTCGAGCGGAGAGCCGAAGAGGTCTTCTCGCACCTCCTGGAGGTCGGGTCGGGCTCGATGCTCGAGGGCGTCTTCGCCTGCATCGACGACGGCTGGTTCTGCGCCGAGATCGCGGACTCCGCCTACCGGTTCCAGCAGAAGATCACCTCGGGAGAGTGGGTGCAGGTGGGCGTCAACGGCTACACGGAGGGAGACGACCGTCAGACCCAGATCCTGTACATCGACCCTGCGGTCGAGAATCGCCAGCTGGAGAAGCTCGCCGCCGTGAAGCAGTCGCGCGACGACGACGTGGTCCGCCGTTGCCTCGACCGGCTGGCACGCGAGGCCGCAGATCCCACGGTGAACCTCGTGCCCGCGCTCGTCGAGGCGGCGAAGGCCTACGTGACCGTCGGCGAGACGATGCACGCGCTCTCCTCGGTCTTCGGGACCTGGTTCGAGAGGTCCACCGCATGAGCGGACCGGGGTCCTCCGGGCCTCCGCCGACGCCGCCCGTCCGGGTGCTGCTCGCCAAGGTGGGCCTCGACGGCCACGACCGCGGGCTCCGGGTCGTCGCCCGCGTGCTGCGGGACCACGGCTTCGAGGTGGTGTTCGCCGGGCTCCGTCAGACCCCGGAGTCGATCACGGCGGCAGTCGTCCAGGAGGACGTGGACGTCGTGGGAGTCTCGATGCACAACGGCGCGCACCTCACGCTGGCGCCGGCCGTCGTGGCGGCGCTGCGGGCGGCGGGGCTGGAGACGCCGGTGGTCGTCGGTGGCATCGTCCCCGAGGTGGACGTGCCACGCCTCGAAGAGGCCGGGGTCACCGCCGTGCTGGGCCCCGGGGCCTCCAACGAAGAGGTCGTCGCGACCGTCCGGGGTGCCGCGCGGCGCGCCGCCTGATCCTCCCACCGACCGGACTCCCCCCCGACTGCGGCAGCCTCGCGGCACGTCGCCGAGACCCCTTGAGCCCGGCGAGCAGGCGCCCTCCCGCCCATCGGGCTATCATCTCTGCGGGGATGGGAGGAGTTAGGTGGGTCGGGGTTCTCGCCGCTTCTTGGGGATTCGATCGTGTCGGCACCACGGGTCGGTGTCGCGTGTACTTGCACGCCCCCTCCCCAGTGCTCGTCTAGCTGCCCGTACCCGGGACGACGCCGGCCTCACCCTCGTCGAGGTGGTGGTCGCCTTCGTGGTCCTTTCGATCCTCCTCGTGCCGATCGCCCTGCTGCTCACCAACGTCCTCGGCCAGTCCGCGACAGCCCGGGACAAGCTCACGGCCCTCTCGCTCGCCGAGCAGTGTCTCGAGAAGCTGAACAACACAGGCCCGAAGCTCACACAGGGTGTCCCCGAGACGGGCGTCGCGATCGCCGAGGACGAGACCTGCTTCAGCACCTCCACGCCGACAACCGCGGTGACAGAGTCGACAACGAAGTACGAGGTCCACGCCGAGTTCACGTGGGAGACGGCGCAGGGGAGCCACCCGGACCTGTGTACGAGCACGGTCACGGCCACCTTGATCGAGGCACAGGTGTGGACGACGTGGGGGACCACAGAAAAGGTCACCGACACGACGCTGCTCAACTACCCCCCGCCGGGCCTCCCCAACGACGGGTACCTCGCCGTCGTCGTGAACGGCACACCAGAGGGATCGCCGCCGACGGACGCGAGCGGACGGTCCTGGTCCACCCGTGTACAGCTGGTGCCCGTCACGATCTCGCGCAGCGGCTTCTCCCTCACGCTCTACCCGAACAGCTACGGCTGCGTCTTCGCAGAGGTGCCCGCACCCGACACCTACACCGTCACCGCGTCCAACCCGACTATCGGGGGCAAAGCGGCCTCGCCCGCCTGGACGTCTGCGACCGAAACGGCCACCACCAGTGCAGGCACAGAGACGGTGAACCTCGACACGGTCACCCACGTCACACTCCGGTACGACGAGGGAATGGTCGTCTCCCTGCACTATCCCTCCACGACCGCGACCGAGGGTCCCGCCACGTGCCCCGCGGCGGGCCAGGTGGAGTGCGTGGTCTTCGGCCAGGCGCCCTCGTCCAGCACAACGCCGGCCAAGGTGCCGGACGCGGAGCTGTCGGTGCTGGACACGACCACGAAGAAGTGGTCGGTCACGCTGCCTTCCGGTGCCGACCGGCTCGCCGCTCTCGCCTGCGCCGGCACCAACCAGTGCGTCGCGGTCGGCTACGGGGGAACCGCCGGGGCGTACACCGCGAAGTCGCTCTCCTCGGGCACGTCGTCGACGCCCTCCTTCTCGAGCGACACCGTGCCGTCGGGCGTCACCTCGCTCTCGGGAATCACGTGCCCCGCGTCGACACGCTGTTTCGCCTGGGGGCTGAGCAGCTCGGGTGCGGTGATCCTGACCGGCACCGTGACGAGCACCTCGGTCACATGGGGGTCATCGGTGGACACGATCCCGACGACAGCCACCTACGCGGCGTCCCACGTCACATCGATCGCATGCTGGTCGAAGACACGGTGCTACGCACTGGGGACGAAGAAGACAGCGACGACGCCGGTCGTCCTCTCGCTCTCGACCACGACAAGCCGCAAGTGGACAGCCGACACGCTGCCCAGCACAGTCACCGCCCTCTCGCAGCTCCTCTGCCCAGCGGCGACAAAGTGTTACGCCGTCGGAAAGACCTCGACCGCCGGGGCGTGGGTCTCCCTGGCCTCCACAGGAAAGAAGCTGACAAAACTCACACCGCCCACCACAGTGACCGCGCTCACCCAGCTGGCGTGCCCGAGCGGGAAGATCTGCTACGCGACCGGCACCCGCAAGACAGGGACCTCGACGGACGGGGCGATCGTCTCGCTCACAACAAAGACGACGAAGCTCGACACACCGAAGACCGACGCGAGCGTCACCTCGATCACGTGCCCGAGCACGGCCGCATGCCTCGCCATGGGCACGTCCAGCTCGGGTGGACCGGTGCTCCTCTGGCGCACAACCGCGGCGACCACCTTCACCTCCGAGACGCTGCCGTCCTCCCCGTCCACGGTCGCCACGCTCTCGGCGATCACCTGTGCCAGCAGTACGCAGTGCTTTGCGAGCGGGACGTCCAGTGCCGGGTCGGGGGTCGTTCTCTCCGGCACCGCCACCTGGAAGTTCGACACACTTGAAACAGCCACACCGATCCCGGTGTCGCTCTCCGGGCTCGCCTGCGGAGGGACAGTGTGCGCGGTGCCCGGCGCCACCAAGACGGCCGCCGTGTACTTCGACGGCACCTCGACGGGCACCAAGTGGAACAACGCGACGCCCTCCGGCGCGAAGGGCATGTACATCGGCGGCGTCCCGATCGCCGTCACAACCACGGGCCTTGCCACAACCCCTGTCGAGGTCACAGTGCCCTCGGGCACAGCGGCGGCGACAAAGACCCCGTCGCTCTTCCCCTTCTCCTCCGGGTACAGCGTCGCCGCGACGGAGTGCAAGCCCCTGCCCGACTCGGTGGTGGTCGACTCCACCCCAGGCGCGACGCCCACAGAGACCATGCCGATGGGACTCGTCACGCTCCGCGTCGTGAACAAGTACGGCAACCCTGACACAGGCGCCACGGTCACCGCGGCGCTGGTGACGTCGGCGAGCTGCACCGAGCTGGGCGCGCCGACCGGCAAGACGAACCCCGCGTCCTTCACGTTGGAGCCCACCGGGCCGCTCGGCATCAGTCAGGTCGACGTCCCGTACGGCACCTACAACCTGACCGTCACCCACTCGACCCACTCCACCACGATCGACAAGGTGACCGTCAACCCGACGTCAGTAGAGAAGACAGGAGGCAGTGCGCAGGCCCCCTGGGTGCCCTTGGTGGTGACAGTCACATGACCGGCCGGATCGGGCAACGTCTGCGGAGGACCCGGGACGATGAAGGGTTCACGCTTATCGAGTTCATGGTCGTCCTGGTCGTCCTGGGCGTGCTGCTCGTGATGTCCGTGCCCATCATCTCGACGGTGGTGCAGGCCACAAGCCGGGTGAGGGTCACCTACACAAACCTGGACGACCAGCTCTGGCTTTCGACGAACTTCCAGCGACTGCTGCGTGCCGCCGTCGCTCCGGGACCCAGCTTCGACGGCGCGACGCAGATCACACCGGTGACCCCGTTCAAGGTCACAGCCGTCTCCCCGACCTCCCTGACCTTCTTCGCCAACACTGGCACAGCGAACGGGCCCGAGGAGATCTCGGCCTCGTGCACACAGACAACCACCCACAAGACACTCTGCGCGCCCACAGCGACCTTCACCCTCACGCTGACCCCGGCCAAGTCGGGGTCTTGCCCGTTCAGCAACGACGAGCCGACAAAGGTCTGTACATATCCAGCGGCCTCGGCCCGCAAGCTCCTCCTGATCACCCACGTCACCAACGGCGCCCAACCGATGTTCACCTACGCATACGGATCGACGACGGTGTGCTCCGACAGCCTGCCGAGCGGCTGCAGCGGAACGGATTCGACAACTTTCAATAAGGCACATTGTAAGAAGAGCTCCACGCTCTCGGCGTACGAGCCCTTCACCACATGCCCGGCAGGCGAGATCGACGACGTCTCCTTCGACCTGGAGTTCGACGTGAAACCGACAAAGACCACAAAGACAAAGACAACAACGCACTACGGGGGACTCCAGGCGAAGACAGTCTCCGGGACCTACGTGATGTCCTCGTCGAGCGTGCTGTTCAGCCCGGTGGTGGGGTGAGGTCCGTGACCAAGCAGACGTTGCCCGCGCTAAGACGGTCGAATGCGAGGCGAGCGAGCCGCGCCGGCGTTGAGCACGGGCAGGCCGCGCTCACCCTGGTGCTCGGCCTCGCGTTGATGATGGTCACGGCAGGAAGTGCGCTGGCCGTCAATGCGATGACCCACGACCCGCTGGTGCAGACCGACGCGGCGGAGCACTACGCCTACCGGGCGCTCGAGGCGGGAATCAACAGCTACCTGAGCACGGTGAACGCTCGCCCGGACCTCGTCGACTGCAGCTCGGAGTCGACGGCCCACACATGCACCAACGCAAACGGTGGCATCAGCTACGACGCATGGACCCAGGTCCCCCAGACGACAAGCTCCGCGGGCGATGTCCCGGAGTACTACCTCTGGACCAATCCCCAGCTGTGCTTCAGCACGTCGAGGACGGCCGAGACCGAGTGCACATCCCTCCCGACAAACAGCGACGGGAACTTCGAGTACCTGAAGGTGAAGATCATCGGCGCCGCCGGCTACCCGGGTCATTTCGTGTACCAGAGCTCGGTGGTCGACTTCGCTGCTGCGCAGGGCTTCCTCACCCGTGTCTGGTGGAGCAATTACGAGTCGACAGACAAGACAATAGTGGCCAAGTCGGAGAGCCCCACACTCTACTGCAAGTACAACTGGCAGACAAAGTCCAAGACAACAAGCTTCAAGGGGACAAAGAAGGCGTACCAAGGCAAGGACGGGACATGCGGCACGATCTTCTTCGCAAAGGGGACAGTCGTGGACGGCCCGGTGTTCACCAACGACTCGATCTACGTGGAGACGGACAGCAAGCCGACCTTCGGCACACCCACGACAGACTCAATCGACTCACCAGTCTCGACCGCAGACCCGAAGTGCCTCTTTGTCATTGGATCACAGACCGGTGACACATCGAAGTGCACAACAGTCAAAGAGAACGATATCACACGCTACACAAAGACGAACTCTCAGTCCGACGCGGCCTTAGAGCCGATCCCAACGAGCGACTCCACATTGCTCGCTGTCGCACAGGTGGATGGCTGTGCCTACCTCGGTCCCACCACGATCTCGCTCTTCGCGACAAATGGGAAGCAGTACATGAACGTGACAAGCCCTGAGACGCCGGTGAAGACAGGCCGCGACGAGGAGAACGACGCGGGTGATGACAACAAGTGCGTCGAGACAGACGGCAAGCCCGTCGAGGCTCCGACGACCGCCAACACAGGAAACGGCGTCATCTACGTCGCGACAACACCCAAGCCCGCGACGACCGATTGCTCGGGGAACGGCGATAACCCCTTCGACGGCAAGATCCAGCACAAGAAGAACGCGAGTGTCACGACATGGGCCACAAAGACACATCCGACCACAATCAAGGCCCAGATCGTGGCGAAGGGTGAGTTCCCGGGGACAACAAACGGCTACGACTTCACGGACGGTGGCACCAACACAGGCAAGCAGGACTGCGCGGGCGACGTCTTCGTGAGGGACTCGGACAAGTCGAACACCCCCACGGGCGATACGGCGGGCATCGCCGGGAACCTCACGATCGCGGCCCAGGACAACGTGATCATCACGGGGAAGCTCGAGTACACCAACTGCGGCTCGACCTTCGAGGGAGCAGGGTACGCAGGCGGGGACGCCAAGACATGCAGGTACACACCGAAGGGGGTCAACGACTCGCTTGGCCTCATCGCCACAAACTACGTAGAGGTGAACCGGCCGGGGAACCCGGATTGCGTCCACCCGACAAAGACGGGCAAGACCGGCCAACCCACACCGACAAAGGTCGATTGCAAGGACTACGCCAAACCGGGCTCGGTCCTCACGAATTGCTCCACAACAGTGTCGGACCTCACAGCGGTCCTCTGCAACCCAGGGTCCGGGACGACGCTGGTCATCGACGCCGCGGTTCTCGCGCTGAAGCACTCCTTCGCGGTGAACGACTACACAGTGACCACCAACCAGAAGACAGGCGATCTCGATGTGTACGGCTCCATCGACCAGGACTGGCGCGGCGCGGTCGGGCTCGTCGGCGGCACAGGGTACTTGAAGCACTACGTCTGGGACAGCCGGCTCCAGTACGTGACGATCCCGCACTACCTGACCCCGGCCACCCCTTCGTGGAACCTCGCCTCGTCGTCCGTCCAGCTCTCCACAAGCTGCCCGGGGTGGCCGAGGCCGTACCCCACAGGCAGCACACTCAACCCGACAAAGGCCGACTTCCCGGTCGCCACAACGAAGGGGCCGACAGGCGCGTCGGGTGCGTGCTGACCGGGGCCTGAACGCTGCGGTTACGCCGGGGAGAGCGTGACCGTGTAGGGGCCGGCGATCCCCTTCGGGAGTACCACCGGCACGCCGTCGATCGACATCTTCGCCGCCCTGGGCGCGCCGAGGAGGATCGTCGAGCCGCCATCGAGCGAGACCGAAGCCGACGTGCCGGGCGTGAACGTCTGGGCGAGCACCGTCGTGCCGCTCGACGACGTCACGCTCATCCAGCAATCCGCTGTCGTCGCGCCGACGGTAAGCGAGTACGAGGAGGTGACGGGGGCATAGGTGGCCGACGAGCTCGTCGAGCTGACGGCGGTGTAGCTCGCCGGAGCCGTCGACGGCGTACTCGTGTGCCCCTGCGAGTGCCCGTGCGAGTGAGTGTGGGTCTGCCCATGGGAGTGGGAGTGCGAGTGCGAGTGGGCGCTGGCCTGCGCGGGCCGGTGGGCCGCGGGTGGGCGCGTCGTGTGGTGCCCCCGCACGACCACGTAGGCCGCCCCGCCGACCGCCGCCAGGACGACCACGGACACCGCGAGGGGAGCAAAGAGCCGGCGGGCGGGACGTTCCATCACGACGAGCGATCGATCGCGCCGCCGCGGCGGAGCGCCGTGGACCCCCGTGGAGCTGCGCCCGCGAGAGGACTGGGCGTCGTCGAAGCGGCCGGCTCCGGCCGCCTTGGACCGCTCGTGGGGCGCGGCCACCGGGACGGCCGCCTCGGGCAACCCCTGCCGGTGGATGCCCCGCGCCTCGCCGAGGTGGCCGAGGACGTCCATGGTCTGGCGGTAGCCGGCGACCGATTGCGCTTCCCTGCCTCCCCGCCTCCGGAAGAGCGCCGAGGCGCTCACGACGACCACGATGACCGCGCCGAAGGCGACCCCAAACACGTCATCCATATAACAGGATCGGCACGGTCGATGTGGATTGGCGGAATACGCGAAAGGGACCGCCCGACGACAGTGGAGTATGAAATGCGCCGAAGTTCCCTGTAGCCTCTCATTTGCAGTAAAACTGCACGGGCAGCGTCCCCGGGAACGGAGGAAAGAGAGCCGTGGTGGCCATCGAGATCGAAAAGATCGACGGGAGGCGGGCGAGGGGCCTCAGGACGCGAGACGCGATCATCAGTGCGCTGCTCGACCTCGTGGCGGAGAGCGACGTCGCCCCGACCGCGCAGCGGATCGCCGACCGGGCGGGCGTCTCGGTTCGGTCGGTCTACCAGCACTTCGCCGATGTCGAGGGGCTGTATGCGGACGCTGCGGAGCGAACCTACGAGTGGGTTCGAGAGACCGCCAAGGACGTCGACAGCTCCCTCCCTCTGGACCGCCGGGTCGATGCGTTCGTCGAGAACCGCACGAGCACGCTCGAAGCACTCCTTCCGTTTCACCGAGCGGTTCGGCTCATGGAGCCGACCTCCGACCGTGTCCGCGGGTATCGCCTGGCGATGGAAAAGTGGGAAAAGGACCGCGTCGGAAAGGTCTTCGCGCCGGAAATTCGGGCCATGGAATCCTCCCAGCGTTCCGCCGCGCTCGCCGGGATCGACGTCCTTGCGAGCGCCGACTCCTGGGACCACCTCCGGCGGAACGGGCAGTCGGCGCGAGCGGCGCGCCAGGTGCTCCGGACCGGAATCCTCGCCCTGCTGGGTGCCGCCGGGTAGCCGGCGCCACGTCCACTCCCCGGCAGGTGCGACGATGGCTCAGGTCCGCAGGTTGGCTCGGGGCCGAAGCTGGGGGGGGATCTGGGCGCGACGCGGGTTCGCCTGGTCACGTGGCGACAGCACAGGCTCGGTGACACCCCAGGCGGCGCCGACGTCGGGATCGTCCCACGCGAGCCCCAGCTCGTCGGCCGGGTTGTAGTAGCCGTCCACCAGGTACCACAGGAGGAGGTCGCTCAGCGCCGCGAACCCGTGCGCCACGCCCGGGGGGATGAAGAGCCCGCGGTCCTCGTCTCCGTCCAGCTCGATCGTCTCGGTCACGCCGTCGCTCGGTGACCCCTCCCGCAGGTCGTGCAGCACCACGCGGGCGCGGCCTCGCAGCACGTACCAATAGTCGGCCTGGTGGAGGTGGTAGTGGAGCCCGACGATCGCGCCGGCCTGCTTCTCGGAGCGGTTGCCCTGCAACATCTCGCGTCCGAGGGGGAGCCACTGGCGCCGGTACGTCTCGACGAAACGGCCCCGCTCGTCGCCGTGGACGTCGGGAACGACGACCAGGATGTCGTCGATGGCACTCGGGAGGAATGACGGCACCGCCGCACAGTAGCGGGCGCCCCGCGGCCAGCGAGACGACCGGAGCGGCTCAGGGGAGGAACCGGCCGTACCCGCTGCGGTAGAAGATGAGCGGGCTTCCCTCGCTCACCCCGAGCTGCAGGACCCTGCCCGTGACCAGCTCGTGGTCGCCTGCGTCGTGGACGGCGCCGAGCGCGCACTCCACCCATGCGAGGCAACCGTCGACGATCGGCGTTCCCGCTGCGCCGACATGCCAGGGCACGCCCTTGAACTTGTCCTCTTGCGATTCGGCGAACGCCTCGGACACAGCCTGCTGCTGGTCGGTCAGGATGTTCACGCAGAAGGCGCCCGCCTTCACCATCCGCGGCCAGCTCGTCGAGGTCTTCGCGGGGGCGAGCACGACCATCGGCGGCCGCAGGGAGAGGGAGGCGAACGCCTGGCACGTGAAGCCGACCGGCACGCCGTCCTCGAAGGCGGTCACGACGGTGACGCCGGTTGCGAACCGGCCGAGCACGTCCCGGAACTGTGTCACACGGACACCGTCGCGCCCTCCTTCGCCACGGTCACCTCCTCGAGGTGGCGGGCGTCCGCCAGACCTCGTGCGCCCCGTGCCAGGACGCCGATCTCGCGGTCGGTGTGGGACGGGTCGTGATGGAAGAGGAGCAGACGACGAACGCCGCTCTCGGCGGCGACACGGACCGCGTACCCGACGGTCGAGTGGCCCCAGTCGGGCTTGGCGTCGAACTCCTCGTCGGTGTACTGCGCGTCGTGGAGGAGGAGGTCGGCACCCTCGCACAGCGAGCGGACCGCATCGGGCACCGTCTCGCCGTCTTCCGGGGCCTGGTGGTCGGGGATGTAGACGAGGCTCCGACCGTCCGCCTCGACGCGGAACCCGAGCGTGTTCCCGGGATGCGGGATCCGCGCGGCGCGGACGCCCACCCTGCCGAGCTCGACCCGTTCGGAACGGTCGGAGGCCGAGATGTCGCGCACGTCGATCTCGCCCCCGAACTCCACCATCTTGACGGGGAAGAACGGAGGCTGGACCGCACGCTCGAGCGCTGTGCGGAGGAGCTCGCCCTCCTGGCTCGGCCCGTACACCGTGAGGTGAGCACCCGGCTCGTGCAACGGTGAGAAGAAAGGCAGGCCGAGGATGTGATCGAAGTGCAGGTGCGTGAGCAACGCGTTGGCGACGAGCGGGCCGGCCCGGTAGCCCGGTCCTCCCAGCTCCTCGCCCAGGGCCCGCAGGCCGGTCCCGAGGTCGAGGACGAGGGGCGGCTCGCCCTCGACCGACACGAGGACGCACGACGTGTTCCCGCCGACTCGCCGGTACTCGGCACCCGCGCAGGGGCACGAGCCGCGGACCCCATAGAAGCTCACGAGCATCGGGACACCGTACTGCGGGCGCGCGTCATGCGAGGGCGAGGAGTCCTTCCCGCCAGCACGCGATTCCTTCGGCCACGAGCGAGGTCGCGATGCGCAGGGCACGCGGCCCGTCGTCGGGCCACCCCGTCGTGGCCGCCAGCTCCGGCACGGAGACCGGCGCGACGCGCAACGCGGCGACCAGCCGGCCACGCCCCTGCCGGTCGGAGCCCACGAAGGCGCCCTGGCGCCGGCGGACGGCACCGGGGTCGGGCGGCAGGTGGCCGGCTCTTGCCCACCTGCACGTCTTCGCCAGCGGGCAGCCTCGACACCTCGGTGCGCGCGCGGTGCAGCGGCTCGCGCCGAGGTCGAACATGGCCTGGTTGAACCGCCACGCGTTGCGCGTCGGCACGAGCCGGTCCGCGAGACGCTGGGCCTCCACACCTCTGAGCGGCCGGCCGGCGACCGCGCGGGACAGCACCCTGGTGACGTTCGTGTCCACGACGCCGATCGTGCGTCCGTAGGCGAAGGCGAGCACGGCCCGCGCGGTGTAGGGGCCGATCCCGGGAAGCTCGAGCAGCGCGCCGAGCTCCGCGGGCACGCAGCCGGAGTGCCGCTCGACGAGCACGACGGCCGTCCGGTGGAGGTTCAGCGCCCGACGGTTGTACCCGAGTCCGGCCCACGCCCGGACCACCTCGGCCGCGCCGGCCATGGCGCAGGCGGCGGGGGTCGGAAAACGGGCGGCGAAGCGGCCGAACGGCTCCACGACCCGCGGCGCCTGGGTCTGTTGCAGCATCACCTCGCTGACGAGAACGAGCCACGGGTCCGTCGTCGCGCGCCACGGGAGGTCTCGCCACATCGCCGGTGCGGCCTCGAGGACCGCGCGGCGTACCCCCTCGAGCTCTCGACCCGAAGGCTCGCGTCGCTCCTTGAAATCAGCTCCAGACGTCATCTGCGTAGGGCCGGTGGCGCTCCGGGAGCGCCGCGCGCTTCCAGACCATGACCTTGCGACGGAAGGAGCAGACCTCCTCCCCCCGCTGATTGAACGCCTTGGTCTCCACCGTCACGACGCCGCGGTCGTCCTTCGACTTCGATGCCACCGCGTCGAGAACCTTGGTCTCCGCGTAGATGGTGTCGCCGTGGAAGGTCGGGTGCAGATGGACGAGTGACTCCACTTCCAGGTTCGCGATCGCCGAACCGCTCACGTCCGGGACGCTCATGCCGAGCGCCAGGGAGTACACGAGGTTGCCCACGACGACGTTGCGGCCGTGGACGGTGTCGTGCTCCGCGAACCACGCGTCCGTGTGGAGGGGGTGATGGTTCATCGTGATCATGCAGAAGAGGTGGTCGTCGTACTCGGTGATGGTCTTGCCCGGCCAGTGCCGGTAGACATCGCCGACGACGAACTCCTCGAAGCATCGTCCGAACGGCCGGTCGTAGGTGGTCATGGCGCGGGTGTAGTACGTCGCCCTGCACCGGGTCCAGCCTGCCGGGGCCACCGCCCGTGAGGGGCATCAGTCCGCCTGGTAGGTGCTCGGCCGACGACGTTCCTGCGGCCGGCCAAGCCATGGTCCCGTCCGACCACTCCAGCCACCACGACCGCGCCTATTCGGCTTCGACTCCGTCGTCGGGAGGGCGCGGCCGGGTCGTGAACCGCAGGTCGGCGCCGGGCAGCGACTCACCGTCGATCATGAGCCGCCACGTGTACCGTGCACCCCCCGGGAGGGGAATCGGCCCCATGTTGACCGCCAACGCGACGTCGATCGGTGACCCCTCGGGCACCGAGGGCGGCTGGCTGACGGTGAACTCGCCGCGTACCTCCACCGGCTGCGAGCCGTCGGCGGTCTCCACCATCACGGGAGCGCCGTCGGCGTCCTCCAAGAACAGCTCCCAGTGGTGGGCCCTGTCCGCCTCGTTCCAGTCGACCTCGATCTTCAACGCGACCGCGGACGGCACGGGGTCGGGCCCGGTCATCGACCAGCCGCCGCCCAGGATGTAGAGCTTGCCGTCCGCGACCTGCGCGCTGTCACAGAGCAACATCGTGACCCTCACTCCGCAGGAGGCTACCGTCGCCAGCGTGGACGTGCCCATGCTGCGAAACGACGTCTACCGCCGCCCGCTCGCGACGGCGCTCGACCGCCTGGCCGTCGGATCCGGCTGGCGTGTGGTCGACGTCGGCGCGGGAGCCGGTGACGTGGCGGTCGCGCTGGCGGAGATCGTGGGAAGGGCCGGCAGGGTCTACGCGGTCGACAGCGATCCCGTCGCCAGGGACGAGACGGCCCGCGCGGCCGCCGCGCACAGCCAGGTCCTCGCGATCACCCAGCGCGCCGAAGACCTTCGGCTTCCCGAACCTCTCGACCTCGCCTTCTGCCGCTTCCTCCTCCTGCACGTGATCGACCCCGTCGCCGTCCTGGCACGCATGGCCGACGCCGTCCGCCCCGCGGGTTGGGTCGTCGCACAAGAACCCATCACCTCCGCCGGGCGGGTCGGCGGCCGTCCGCTGTCGATGCCCGATGCGCGCCACCCCGACGTGGGCGCGCTGCTGCCCGCGCTCGTGCGCGAGGCGGGGCTCGTGCTCGAGGACGCGTGGGCCGAGGCACCTGCAGGGTCCGGGCCGGGACCGGTCGCCTCCTACCTCGAGGACCTCACCGGAGTCTCCCCTGGCGACGACCCGATCGTGCTCCCGCCTCTCGTGACCGTGCTCGCTCGCAAAGGTGACGGCGAGCGATGAGCGAGGAGTTGGACCGAGCTGCCGCCGCGCTCGACTGCGCGGCGCAGGTCGTCTCGCACGGCGTCGCTGCGCTGCGCGAGACAGGCGTCGACGCGTCACAGGTGGTCGCCTACGACGTGGCGCACGCTGCGTCGGCCGTCGCGACTGCGAGGGCGGCGATCGGTTACGGCCGGCGCGGGAACATCGAGTCACGCATTGCATGCGTGTTCGTCGCGGACGTGGTGGCCGACCTCCGCGCCAAGATCGCGGGACGCGCAGCGTCGTGGCGGGCCGGGGAGCACCAGCTCGACCCGGCCGAGGACTTCGTCGCCGTCCACCGCGACCCCCAAGTCCTCGCGGCGCTCTGCGGTGAACAGGGTCCTCGACACCTCGCCGAGGACCTCGAGCTCGCACGTGAGACCTTCCACCGCTTCGCACAGAACGAGGTCCGGCCGCACGCCGAGCACGTCCACCGCACGAACGGAGACATCCCAGAGGCGATCATCGCCGGGCTCGCCGGGCTCGGTGGGTTCGGCCTCTCGGTGCCGGAGGTGTACGGGGGGTTCGCCACCGGCGGGGAGAGCGACTACCTGGGAATGGTCGTCGCCACCGAGGAGCTGTCCTGGGGCTCGCTCGGCATCGGCGGCTCGCTCATCACCCGGCCCGAGATCCTCACCCGCGCGCTCCTGCACGGTGGAACCGAGGAGCAGAAGCGCCGCTGGCTCCCCGATATCGCGAGCGGAAGGCTCCTCGCCGCCGTCGCGGTCACCGAGCCCGACTACGGATCCGACGTCGCCGGCATCGTGACGTCTGCGTCACGGACGAGCGGCGGCTGGGTCGTCAACGGCGTAAAGACCTGGTGCACCTTTGCCGCGCGCGCCGACGTGCTCATGCTGCTCGCGCGCACCGACCCCGACCGGTCGAAGGGCCACCGCGGTCTCTCCCTGTTCGTCGTCGACAAGGACCCGGCCACAGGGAAGGGCTTCGTGCTGCGCCAGGACGGCAAGGGGACGGGCGGGAAGCTTGAGGGGAGGCCGATCGACACCCTCGGCTATCGGGGCATGCACTCCTACGAGCTCGCGTTCGAGAACTGGTTCGTCCCCGACGACAACGTCGTCGGAGGAGCGGAGGGTCTCGGGCGGGGCTTCTACCTCCAGATGCAGGGGTTCGAGAACGGGCGCCTCCAGACGGCGGCGCGCGCCCTAGGGGTCATGCAAGCCGCGTACGAGGCGGCGTTCGCGTACGCACGAGACCGCAAGGTCTTCGGCACCCCGATCATCGACTACCAGCTGACCAGGGCCAAGCTCGCCCGCATGGCGGTGCTGATCCAGGCCGCGCGCCAGTTCTCCTACGAGGTCGCGCGGCTTATGACCAAGAACCAAGGAGCGCTCGAGGCCTCCATGGCGAAGGCGTACGTGTGCAACGCCGCGGAGTGGGTGACGCGCGAGGCGATGCAGATCCACGGCGGCATGGGGTACGCCGAAGAGGTCCCCGTGAGCCGGTACTTCGTGGACGCTCGCGTGCTCTCGATCTTCGAGGGCGCCGACGAGGCGCTGGCGTTGAAGGTGATCGCCCGGCGGCTCGTGGAGCAGTGAGCCGCTCGGCGTGCGCTCAGGTCGCTGATCGCCGCAGGCCCGCCCGCTCGCCTCTCACGACGAACTTCTGGGCGATCTTCCGGCTGGCTTCGTCGATCATCTCGTCGCCGAACATCAGTGCGCCCGTCCGATCCTCCTCGGTGGCCTTGCGGTACGCCTCCAGCAGGTCCCACGCCCGGTCGAACTGCTCCTGGGAAGGCGAGTACACCTCGTTCAGGACGACTGCCTGGTCGGGAGTGAGGGCCCACTTGCCGTCGTACCCGAGCACCCGCGTGCGTCGCGCGTAGTCCCGTAGACCGTCGAGATCACGGACGTACAGGTACGGACCGTCGATCACCTGGAGGCCGTTCGCCCTGCCGGCCATGAGGATCTTCGAGAAGACGTAGTGGAAATGGTCGCCCGGGTACTCGGGAACCGCGACCCCGCCGGTGAGCACGGGCATCTCCATAGACGCCGCGAAATCCGCCGGACCGAAGACGATCGTCTCGAGACGCGCCGAGGAGGCGCAGATCTCCTCGACGTTGATGAGCCCCCTGGTGGTCTCGATCTGCGCTTCGATCCCCACATGGCCGACGGGCAGCCCGGAGCGCTTCTCGACCTGGGTCAGCAGGAGGTCGAGCGCGACCACCTCGGCGGCCGACTGGACCTTCGGCAGCATGACCTCGTCCAGCCGGTCACCCGCGTCCCCCACCACCTCGATCACGTCGCCGTACGTCCACTCGGTGTCCCAGCCGTTCACCCGAACGCACAGGACGCGGTCGTCCCACGCGAGGTTCTTGATCGCCTCGACGACCTTCCTCCGCGCGGCGACCTTCTCTGCCGGAGCGACGGAGTCCTCGAGGTCGAGGAACGTCATGTCGGCGGGCACCGTCGGCGCCTTCGCCAAGAACCTGTCGGACGCGCCCGGGGTCGAGAGGCACGACCTGCGGGGAAGGTCGCGGGATCGTAGGGACACGCCTACAGCTTGGCCCGGAAGAACTCGACGACCGACGTCCAGAGCTTGTCCGCCTCGCCGGCGTCGTAGACCTCGGCACGGGTGTCGTTGAAGAAGGCGTGCTGGGTGCCGGGGTGCACGAACATCGTCACCTCCTTGCCCAACGCCACGAGCTCCGCTTCGAGCGCACGGACGGCCGCCGGGGGGGCCGACTCGTCCAGCTCCGCGTAGTGGCCTTCGACGGCCGCCTCGAGCCGCGCGTACTCCGGTTGGGCGTCAGGCCAGGGGATCACCCCGTAACAGGGCACCACCGCTTTCACCGCGTCCGGACGCAGGGTGGCGAGCACCAGCGCCAAGCCGCCGCCCATGCAGAATCCGATCACCCCGACGGCGTCACGACGCGTGCGGCGCTGCAGCTCGTCCACTGCGCCGCTCATGTCCTTGGCCGCCTGGTCGAGCCGGAGCGCCATCATCGCCTTCGCCGCGTCGTCGGGCTCGCTGGTCGCCTTCCCCCGGTAGAGATCGGGTGCGAGCGCGACGAACCCCTGCGCGGCGAAGCGGTCGCACACGTCCGTGATGTGCGCCACGAGACCCCACCACTCCTGAATGACGACGATCCCGGGGCCCTCGGATCCGGCGAGATACCCCTGGCCGGTGCCCCCGTTGCTCGGGTATTCGACGATGTCTCCCATTTCGGCGACCGTAGTCCAAGCGAATCTCGAATGCACCGCAACCGTAATCTTCATTTGGCCGCGACGCGCGTGAGTCGTAATGTTTGTCGATACTTCTGTAACCGAAATACCCTATTTCACCAGGTGAAACGGCGGATATTTCCTACCTCTGGTACGAACTTGTGGATAACATTTCTTCAAACGAGGTTGCGATATTCGCTCATTTGCGTAAGAATGTCACGCATTGTGACTGACCGTGGGGGGATTTCGCGCCGTCCGTCGACGCGCCACCCGAAGTCGGTCCACCTCCTCCTTCTGCTTCCTGTCGCGGCGCTCGTGGCCGTGGTACCCGTGGCGATGTCGACCGCCGCGGCGGCGACAGGTTCGCTGGCGACCGAGCAGGCGAAGGCCACCCAGATCGAGGCGGAGATCCAGCAGACCGGCCAGCAGATCGGCGCCCTCGACCAGCGCTACGAGGCCGCGCTCGAAAAGAAGGCGGCGCTCGACGCACAGATCAGGAAGACCCAGGCGCAGATCGACCGTTCCTTCGGCAGGATCGCCGAGGACAAGCTGGTGCTCCACAAGGCGGCGATCGAGGCCTACGTGACGGGCGGCACGTCGGCTGCCACGGACATGCTGTTCTCGACCAGCCAGACAACGGCGATGGACTCCTCGGTGTACAACCAGGTCATCACGGGCAACTTGAACACCTCGGTGGCGGACCTCCACACGGCCATCGCACAGCTGGACGCGCAGCGGCAGACCCTGCGGCACGAGGACGCGCAGGCGGCCCACGCCGTCGCGACAGCCCACGCCGCCTACGAGAAGGCGCAGACACTCGAGAACCAGGAGAATGGTGCGCTCGCCCAGGTGAAAGGGGAGATCGCGACGCTGATCTCACAGCAGCAAGCTGCCGCCGCTGCCGCGGCGCGCGCCGCTGCCCAGGCCCAGATCGCCGCCGCGCAGGCTCAGGCCGCCGCCGCGCCGACGACCACCACCGCCGCTCCACTGTCCTCTCCGTCCACCACACCTACACCCCCCGCGGCGACTACCACGCCGGCGGCACAATCCCCTCCGCCACCGGCCGGGGGCGGAGGAGGGGGCGAGGCCGCAGTCCAGGCCGCGGAGACCCAACTCGGGGTGCCCTACGTCTGGGGTGGCGAGGACCCCGGGGTGGGCTTCGACTGCTCGGGGCTCACGGCCTGGGCGTGGGGGCAGGCGGGCGTGTCCCTCCCGCACTACTCGGGCGCCCAGATGGCCGACAGCACGCCGGTGCCGATCTCCGACCTCCAACCCGGCGACCTGCTCTTCTACGGACCCGGCGGCAGCGTCCACGTCGCCATGTACGTCGGCGGTGGCATGATGATCGAAGCGACGCTCCCCGGCACAGTCGTGCGGATCGATCCGGTCCGTTTCGGGACAACATTCGCAGGAGCCGGGCAGCCGTGATCGCCTGAGCAGTGGCGGCTCTGCGGCGCTGACACCTCCGGTGGCTGCCCACCAGCGCCGGCCTGTCGGGCAGCCGCCCTCCTCCTCTTCGGCCAGGCGGGGGATACTTGGGCTGTGAGGCCCATCCCCGTCGCCTTCCACATCGGCCCGCTCGAGGTGCACACGTACGGGCTCGGTCTCGCGGTCACCTTCTGGTTCGCGTACCGCTACTTCGAGCGACGGCTCCGAGCGCGGGGCTACCGCACCGACTGGGTGTTGGCGCTCTTCGTCTGGGTGGTGGTCGCCGCGGTCATCGGCGCCCGCCTGATGCACGTGGTCGCGAACCTCTCCTACTACCGCGCCAACCCGGTTCAGGTGCTCGAGGTGTGGCACGGGGGACTCTCGTCGTGGGGTGGCCTCCTGCTCGCCGTGCCCACCGGGTTGCTCGTGGCCCGTCGACGGTGTCCAGAGCTTCGGTTTGGTGCCGCGATGGACATCGTGGCCCCGGTCCTCGCCTCTGCCTGGGCGTTGGGACGGCTCCTCGGGCCCCAGCTGATGTACGCGGGCGGTGGCCATCCGACGCAACAGTGGTTCGGGATGTACTACGCCGGACAGGTAGGGAAGCGACTTCCTGTGCCGATCTTCCAGGCGGCGGAGGACCTGGCCATCTTCGGCGTGCTCCTCCTCGTCGAGCGCCGAATCCGGCGGCTCGTCGAGACCCGGGAGCACACCGCCTCTGTAGGCGTTCCGCCCTCGGGGGCGGTCATCGGCACCGGTATGGTGCTGTGGGGTGTCGAGCGGGTCGTCGACG
>JASHYA010000292.1 GCA_030043315.1 Acidimicrobiales bacterium | reverse complement strand
TTCTGGTTGATCTGCACCTGGGTGATCCCCGTGATCTGGTACTCGACCGGGTCCTCCACGGTCACCACCGATTTCTCCGAAGACATCACCTCTTGCAGGGTGGCGTAGAGGGTGGTCGTCTTGCCGGCGCCGGTCGGCCCGGTGACGAGGATGACGCCGTAGGGCTGGAGGTACGCCTGCGCGTACTTCTCCAAGGTGTCGGGGAAGAACCCGAGCTCCGACAGGCGACGGATGCTCGCGGACTTGTCGAGGAGCCGCATGACGCACGACTCTCCGTACAGCGAGGGGAGGACCGCGAGACGCAGGTCGATCTGGCGGTTTCCGACCGACACCGACACGCGTCCCTCCTGAGGGATGCGGTGCTCCGTGATGTCCATCTCGCCGAGGACCTTCAGCCTGCTGATCACCGCCGAGTGGATGGCTGGCGACGCGGGGCTCGCGTCGTGCATGACGCCGTCGATCCGGAAGCGGATCCGCAGGCGCTTTGGTGTCGGCTCGATGTGGATGTCCGACGCGCGCTCGTTGAGCGCCTGGAGGATGAGGAGGTTCACGTAGCGGATGATCGGCGCGTCCTCGACGACCGTCTGGAGGCTCTCGAGCTCGAAGCCAGCCGCTTCGGGGGCCGCACGTCCTGCCGCGTGCCGAGCGGCCGCCTGGACGTCGCTGTTCGGCTCGTGGAGTTGACGGAGGTGGAGGTCGATCTGCGATCGAGTCGCCACGACCGTTCGGAAGTTCCGTCCGAGGATGCTGCGGAGATCGTCGAGCGCGAAGACGTCGGTCGGGTCGGCCATCGCGATGACCGGCACGCCGCCGTCAAAGGCGATCGGCACCACCGTGTGGCGCCGCGCGACCGCCTCCGGGACGAGCGCTGCGGCCGCGGGATCCGTGGGCGTCGTCGTGAGGTCGACGAACGGCAGGCCCACTTCCCCTGCCATCACCTGGACGAGGTCCTCCTCCGAGACGAGGCGTTCGCGCAGGAGGTGGCTCGTGAGGGGTAGCCCGAGGGCTTCGTGGTCGCGTATCGCTTGGGCCATGTCCTCGGGGCTGACCTTGCCGATGGCGACGAGGGCGCGGGCGATGGGCGGCCAGTTGGGGTCGCCGATCGACCCGTCGGCGGCGTCCTGTCGGGCGCCGCCGGACGGGCCACCGGCGTCACCCGCCGCACCGCCGGGGGAGCCTGAGCCGGGCAGCGATGACGGCGGAGGAGGCGAAGGCGCGGGCGCGACCTGCCCAGGTGGTACGAGGAGCGGTTGCGGCACCGCTGGAATGGTCTGCGGCACGGCCGATGCGGCCGCCGCCCACTCGGGTGCGGGGGCTGCGGGTGCTGCTGGCGCGGCGGGCGCGGCGGGCGTTTGCCACCCGGGCGCGACTGGCGGCGTAGCGGGCGCGGGCGGAGGAAGGGGCGCCTGGTAGAGAGGGGCGGGGGGAGGAGACGGCGGAGGGGAAGTCGGCGTCCCCGGGTAGGCAACCGGCGCGGGAGCGACCGGCGCGGGAGAAGGCGACGGCGCCAGCGTCGGTCCGGGAACTGCCCCGGGTGGTTGCCGCGGGGCTGGTGGCGCCACGGTCATCGACTGCGTCCCGAGTGGCGGTCCGCCCTCGGCGATCGCGTCCCAGCGTGCCGGCGGCGTCACGTACTGCGGAGTAGGGGCCAACTGTCCTGTGGTGTGGTCGAGCACCCGAGTCGGTGAGCCGTGACGCACCGCTCGCTCCAAGTGACCCGGGTGCCGGACGCGGGGGCGTCCGTGTCGCAGTACGGCTTCGCCGTAGAGCTGGACGAGCGCGGCTGCCACCTGTGCGGCGGGCGCCACGACCGCGACCACCTCGCTGCGGGCCCCGGCGCGCAACGCGTCGAGGGTGAGCTGGTTCGCGGGCGTCGACACCGCGACGACCGTGACGTTGCCCCGTCGCTCGATGGGCACCGCGCGTTCGCGGCGAGCCACTTCCTCGGGAAGGAGCGCGGCCGCGCCCTGCGCGAAGCCGGTACGCGACAGGTCCACGTAGCAGAAGCCGAGCTGCTGCTCCGAAACCTCCTGTGCCGACTCCCCGGCGTCCTCTGTCATCCCCTGTCCCCTGGCTCGGCCGAACGGCGCGGCCCAGGACGGGCGCGAATCACAGAGGGCAAGAGGCCCCGGGCACGGTGGAAACCCACCCGTGCCCTGCCGCTCCCCACGAGATCCCCATCCCACGGCCGCTCCGCGAACGAAGCGTTGCGCAAAGCGTAGCCTTGTTTCGCCGCCCGTGAAAGCCCTGCCGAAAACGGGCGGAGCCTCACCCGGGCGGAGCCGGATACCGGGCACGCGGCGACTGCGGCACTACAGTCCGGCAACGGTGGGACCCAGCGGGGTGGCGCAACTTCTCACCATCCTCGTGTGCGGGATGGCAGGCCTGGTCGTGGGGTCGTTCCTGAACGTGGTCGTCTACCGCCTCCCTCTGGGCATGTCGATCGTCGAGCCGCCCTCGCACTGCCCGTCCTGTGAGACCCGGCTCACCCTGATCGACCTGGTGCCGGTGGTCTCCTGGCTCGGGCTGCGCGGTCGGTGCCGCCACTGCGGCGCGCGCATCTCCTGGCGCTACCCGCTGGTCGAGCTCTCCACCGGGGTGCTCTGCGCGGCCACCGCCGGGGCGCTCGGGTCCGTCTGGCCGCTTCCCTCGGTCGCGGTGGTCGTCGTCTGCGCACTCGGCGCGTCGATCGTCGATGCCGACGGAGGCGCGGTCCCGCTCGCGTTCGCGCTCGTCAGCGCGCTCGCCGCCGTCTCCCTGCTGCCGATCGCCGTCGTACTCGGGCACGCCGACCGGCTCGCCTGGGCCGCGCTGGGCTTGCTGCTCGGGTCCGTGGGCGCCTTCGTCGTCGACCGTGCACACGAGTCGCAGCGATGGACCAGGGTCGTGCTGCTCGGCTGCCTCGCGTGGACGGCTGGCTGGCTCTGGCCGGGAGGCGGCGCGTTCGTCGCGGCGTGGATCGTGGTCGCGGCGGCGGCAACCGGGCTCGGCGCGACTCGGCGCGCGCCGCTCGCGATGCTGGCCGCCGGTTCGGTCGTCGCGGTGCTGGGGTCGGCGCTGATCAGCCGGCCGTGATCGTCTGCACGCGCAGGATCAGCCTCGGCCGGTCTGCACGAGGCCGCGGCGCTCGAGCGTGACGCGCAGGTCGTGCGGGTTCGTCGCCATCTCGAGGGCTTCGGTCAACGAGATCGTCCCCGCCTCGAGCAGCGCAGCGAGGCTCTGGTCGAAGCTCTGCATCCCGTAGTAGGCGCCGTCGGCCACGATGTCCGCGATGTCGCTCGTGTGCTGGACGTCCTCGATGCACTGGCGGATCCGACCGTTCACCACCATCACCTCGACGGCGGGAATCCGTCCGTTGCCGTCGGCGCGACGGACCAGGCGCTGTGCGATCGTGCCGCGCAACGATCCGGCGAGCGAAGTGCGGATCTGCTGCTGCTGGTGCGGTGGGAAGAAGTCGACGATGCGCGTGATCGTCTCAGTGGCGTCGATCGTGTGGAGGGTGGAGAGCACGAGGTGGCCGGTCTCGGCGGCGGTGAGGGCAGCCGAGGCCGTCTCCACGTCGCGCATCTCGCCCACGAGGATCACGTCGGGGTCCTGGCGGAGCACCACGCGCATCGCCGCGGGGAACGAGTCCGTGTCGAAGCCGACCTCGCGCTGGCTGATCGACGCGAGGACGTCGGAGTGGAGGTACTCGATCGGGTCCTCGATCGTGATGATGTGGCACGACCTGACACGGTTGATGTGGCCGATCATCGCGGCGAGCGTGGTCGTCTTGCCCGACCCCGTGGGGCCCGTCACGAGGATCAGGCCGCGCTGCTCCTCGGCGAGCTTGGCGACCGCGGGCGGCAGGCCGAGGTCGTCGATCGAGCCCGGGTTGGCGCGCACCGCCCGGAATGCCAGCGCCACCGAGCCGCGCTGGAAGTACGCGTTCACGCGGAAACGTCCGATCCCGGACACCGAGTAGGCGAAGTCCGCCTCACGGTGGCTGTCGAACTGGGCCGCGACCTCTGGGGGCATGATCGCCCGCGCGAGTCCCTGCGTGTCGGCATGGGTGCACTTGGGCTCGGTGGTCATCTCGCGCAGCTCGCCGTCGATCCGCACCCGCGGTGCGACGCCGGCCTTCAGGTGGAGGTCGGAACCGGCCCACTGAGCGAGCAGGCCGAGAAGGCGGTCGAGGTCGCTGCGGTCCACTGGCCAGAGAGACTAGTCAGCACCCCGGTGTCAGCCGCGGAACGGTCGCGCGGCTGTTGACGCCGACTCAGCTGAGGGCTGCGCTCCGCAGCTCGTCCAGGGACAGCTCGGCGGTCGCCTCGCCGCCGCACTGCGGGCAGCGGTCGACGTGCCGCCACGATCGCAGCAGCCTCGTGCCCTCCGGGTTCAACAGGACTACGAACGACTCCGACGACGAGTCCAACTCCAGTCCGTAGTAGGGCCGCCACGCCGTGGATGCCTGGCGAGCGTCGAGCTCGAGGCCCTTCAGGATGCGGCGAAAGCGCATGCGCTCCGTGTCGAAGATCCACGTGCTGTGGCAGGACTCGAGAACAAGCGGTGCCTCGGTGGTTAGTCGGATCACCCCTCTATCTTGCCCGGAGCCTGTATGGATTAGCTATGACTCCGATTGCAGTTCGATGACGATCAGATGCATTGTGACGTTAAGCCGTCACTCGGGTTTTGATCAGACTGGTCTTGTGATTCAGAGTGGTCCAGCGTCGTGCTTGCGGCCACGGAGGATCTCCCGCTTGGTCGAGAGCGCGGCGAGGCCGGTCGCCAGTGCTCGCCTCGTCTCGGCAGGGTCGACGACCGCGTCGACGAACCCCCGCTCCGCGGCCGGCCACGGCGTGAGGTAGCGCTCCCGGTACTCTTCTTCACGCGTGCTGCGATCTTCTACGGATGTCCTTCGATGGAGGATCTGCACCGCTCCCGGCGCGCCCATCACCGCGATCTCCGCCTGCGGCCACGCGAGGCACAGGTCGTTGCCCAGACCCTTGGAGTCCATCACGATGTACGCGCCGCCGAACGCCTTGCGCAGGATCACGCACAGGCGTGGGACCGTGGCCTCAGCGTAGGCAAAGGCGAGCTCTGCGCCGTGGCGGATCATCCCGCGCCATTCGAGGTCCTTGCCCGGCAGGAACCCCGGCGTGTCGACGAACGTCACGATCGGCAGGTTGAACGCGTCGCAGAGCCGGACGAAGCGCGCGCCCTTCTGCGACGCCGCGATGTCGAGCGTCCCCGCGAGCGCACGCGGCTGGTTGGCCACGACGCCGACGGCACGGCCGCCGAGCCTGCCGAACGCGGTCACCATCTGCGGCGCCCACCGGCGCCAGAGCTCGCAGACGACCCCGTCGTCGACGACGAGGCCGACCACGTCGCGCACGTCGTACGACGCGCGTTCGTGGTCGGGGACCACGCTGCGAAGCTCCGGCGTGAGGCGATCGATCGGATCGTCGGTCGGCACCGCGGGCGCAAGGGCGTCGGTGTGGTCCGGAAGGAATCCGAGCAGCTCGGCCATCCCCTCCATGGCGTCGTCGGCCTCCATGGCGCAGACGCCGCTCGTCGTGGCGTGCATCCCGGGGCCACCCAGCGACTGGGGGCTCAGACGTACGCCGGTGAATGCTTCGACCATCGCGGGACCCGACACGAACGCCACTGCGGACGGGCCCATCACGACGAGGTCGCTCAGACCCAGCAGGAGGGCGGGGCCCGAGACGACGGGACCGACGGCGGCGGCCAGCACCGGGACGAGGCCGGAGCACGCCGCCACCGACGCCGCCGCGGTCCCCCAGCCGTGGAGCGCGTCGAGCCCGACCGACACGTCCGCGCCGCTCGAGGCGAGCTCGATGAGCAGCGGGACGCGAGAGGAG
>JASHYA010000291.1 GCA_030043315.1 Acidimicrobiales bacterium | reverse complement strand
GCCGTGGGCGTCGGGATCGCGGGCGTGGGGACCGGGGATCGCGGGCGTCGGGATCGTCGGCGTGGGGACCGGGGATCGTGGGCGTGGGGACCGGGGATCGCGGGCGTGGGGACCGGGGATCGCGGGCGTGGGGGCCCGGCGTCGTGGGCGTGGGACCGGAGATCGTCGGGCCGGGATCGCGTCCTGCCCCCGCACCTGTCGATATCCTCCCGGCGTGGCCGCGATCGCCACCACACGGACCACCTCACGTGCGGTCTTCGTCGATCTCGACCGGACGTTGCTCCGGCGGGCAAGCGGCAAGACGCTCCACGCCGCCCTCGGGGCGGCCGGGATCTCCCGGTCGCTCCCCGGCGACGTCCTGCTCTACGCCTTCTACGACCGGTTCGGCGAGAGCGTGCCTGCGATGGCGCTCGCGCGGGCGGCGGCCCTCGCCGCACGTGGGTGGGCGCAAGCGGACGTCCAGGAGGCGGGCCGGAAGGCCGTGCCGGGCCTGGTCGAGCTCGTGGCCCCGTACGCGCCGGGGACGCTCGCGGACTACCGGCGCGCCGGTTATCGCCTCGTCCTCACGACCACGACGCCGGTCGACATGGTGGCTCCCTTCGCCGACGCGCTCGGCTTCGACGGCGTCGTCGCCACCCGCTACGAGGTCCGTGGCGGCCGCTACACGGGGCGGCTCTCTGGCCCCTTCGTCTGGGGGACCGGCAAGCTGGCGGCCGTCCGCCGTTGGGCTCGCGCCGAGGGAGTGGACCTCTCGGCGAGCCACGCGTGCTCCGACAGCGCCTTCGACCTGCCGCTGCTCTCCGCCGTCGGGCATCCGCACGCGGTGAACCCCGACCCGACCCTGACCGCGGTGGCGACCCTGCGTCGCTGGCCGATCGAGCACTGGGACCGGCCGGGCGGGGTGCCGTCGTTGCTCGGCTTCGAGCCCTACCACCTGCTGCGCCCCTGGGTGCGGCCCGAGCTGTTCCCCTACGCCCGCTTCGACGTCGAGGGCATCGAGCACGTACCGCGGCGAGGGCCCGTCCTCCTCGCGGCGAACCACCGGAGCTACTTCGACGTCGTCGCGCTCGCGCTCGTCGCTGCCCAGCTGGGGCGCCCGGTCCGGTTCCTCGCGAAGAAGGAGCTCTTCGACGCGCCGGGCATCGGTCGGATCGCACGGGCGTTGGGCGGCATCTGCGTCGACCGCGCCGGCGGGGGCGGATCCCGCGACGCGCTCCGTCGTGCCGAAGCAGCGTTGCGCGCGGGTGAGGTCGTGATCGTGCTGCCCCAGGGCACCATCCCGCGCGGCGCCGAGCTCTTCGACCCGGTGTTGAAGGGCAAGACCGGGACGGCGCGCCTTGCGGCGTCGACCGGGGCACCCGTCGTTCCGGTCGGTCTCTGGGGAACCGAGAGGGTGTGGCCGCGCAGCTCGCGCGTACCGGACGTGACCGCGGTGCTCCACCCACCGACGGTGCGGGTCCGCGTCGGAGAGCCCGTCGGCCTCGGCCTCGACGACGCCGAGGCCGACACGGCCGTGATCATGGCGGCGATCGTTGCGCTGCTCCCCCCGGAGGGCAGGGTCCGCCGCGAGCCGAGCGCCGAGGAGCTCGCTCGCACCTACCCTCCGGGCCACGGGCGACCGTGAGCGGCGGGCCGCTCCCGGTCCGGACGCGCGCGGCGGTCGCAGCCACCCGCGTGGTCAGCGGGCTCTCCCGGTGGCTCGGCGCGGGCAGCGGGACGGTCGCCGGTGGTCACGCGGGGCTCACGCTCGATCCGCATCTGCTCGAGCACCTCGCCACCGGGCGGCGGGTGGCGCTGGTGAGCGGCACGAACGGCAAGACGACGACGACCCGCCTGCTCGCGGTCGCGGTCGAAGGAACGCTCGGACACGCCGCCTCCAACACCACCGGCTCGAACATGCCCACCGGGCACGTGACCGCGCTCGCCACTTCGCCGCGGTGCGCTCCGGCCGTCCTCGAGGTCGACGAGGGGTACCTGCCCCGTCTGGTCTCTTCGCTCGTCCCCGAGGCGGTGGTCCTGCTCAATCTCTCGCGTGACCAGCTCGACCGGACGAACGAGGTCCGTATGGTGGCGAACAAATGGCGCGCCGCGCTGTCGGCGACACCGTCCGTCGTGGCGGTGGCGAACGCCGACGACCCGCTGGTGACGTGGGCGGCGTCGGGTGCGGCGAAGCCGATCTGGGTCGGCGCGGGGCTGTCGTGGCGGCAGGACGCCGTGGGGTGCCCCTCGTGCGAGGGCCGCATCACCTTCGCGACGGGCGGGGGAGGCGGTTGGTCGTGCACGTGCGGCTTCACCCGTCCGAGGCTCGACGTCGCCTGCGTGGGCGGCGACGTCGCGCTCGCAGACGGCCGGCGGTTCCCGGTTCCGCTCGCGCTGCCTGGGCGGTTCAACCGCGCCAACGCGGTGATGGCCGCAGCCGCTGCAGCGGCCATGGGGGTCCGCTGGGACGACGCCCTTCGCCGTATCGCGGGGGTCCACGAGGTCGCGGGGCGGTTCGCGGTGGTCGGGGTCGGCGGGTGCACGGCCCGGGTCATGCTGGCCAAGAACCCCGCGGGTTGGCGCGAGGTGCTGGACCTCGTCTCGCCGGACGAGGGACCCGTCGTGGTCGGGATCAACGCACGCGTCGCCGACGGCAAGGACCCGTCGTGGCTCTGGGACGTCCCGTTCGAGAGGTTGCGGGGACGCACGGTCGTCGCGACCGGCGAGCGGTGCCGCGACCTGTCCGTCCGTCTCCATTACGCCGAGGTTCCCCACCGGACCGTCACCGACGAGGTCGCGGCGGTGCGCGCTGCATGGATGGCCGGCGCAGGTGCGGCCGGCGGCGTCGGCGCAGGCGACGCGGACGGCCGGGTCGACTTCATCGGCAACTACACCGCCTTCACCGACCTGATGGCGCGTGCGACCAGGGTGGGCGCGTGAGCCTGATCGTGGTCGTGGTCCATCCCGACCTCCTCGGCACCTACGGCGACGGCGGCAACGGCCTGGTGCTCGCGCAACGTGCACGCTGGCGCGGCGTCTCCGCGGAGCTCGTCGAGGCGACGTCGGACGTCGCGCTCCCCGAGGGCGACCTCTACTGCCTCGGCGGCGGCGAGGACGCGGCCCAGACCGCGTCCGCCGACCGTCTGCGCACCGAGGGAACCCTCGAGCGAGCCGTGGGGCGTGGGGCGACCGTGCTCGCGGTGTGCGCGGGCTACCAGATCGTCGGGCGCAGCTTCCCCGCCGCGGACGGCCGGCCGCTCCCGGGGGTCGGGCTCCTGGACGTGACCACCGCCAAGGGGACCGGACGCCGCGCGGTGGGGGAGATCCTCGCCGAGCCGGTCGGCGGCCGGCTGCCCGTGCTCAGCGGGTTCGAGAACCACGCTGCGCTCACCACGCGCGGTCCGGACACCTCGCCGCTCGGCCGGGTGACGGTGGGCATCGGGAACGGGGACGGCACCGATGGCGCGGTCTGTGGGGGCGTGGTCGGCACGTACCTCCACGGTCCGGTGCTCGCGCGCAACCCCGCCCTCGCCGATCTGCTCCTCTCACGCGCCATCGGCCGTCCGCTCAAGCCGCTCGACGACACCGAGGAAGCGGCGTTGCGCGGGGAGCGGATCGCTGCCGTGCGCGCGCGTCGGGCCGGCGGCCTCGTGCGCTACGTGCTCGGCTCGTCGTAGCGACGGGAGAACCGCAGGCGGTAGTAGATCGCGAAGAGGTCCACGAGCATGCCGGCCACCGCCCGTGGTGAGACGGTGCTGCCGAACCGCTGGCGGATGCGGACCGGCACCTCGACGAACCGGTCGTAGCCGAGCCGACGCGCCACGACGAGCAGCTCGAGGTCGAACGCGAAGCGCTTCTCGAGCATCCGGGGGAGCACGTCGGCGAGCACCTCTCGCCGCACGAGCTTGAGCCCCGTCTGGGTGTCGCGCACGTGCAGCCCGAAGAGCGCGAGCACCAGTTGCTGCCACGCCCACGAGTACATGCGCCGAAGCGGGGGGTAGACGACCTCGGACGCCGGGTGGCGCTTGGAGCCGAGGACGACGTCGGGCGCGGGGGCGTCGGCGTCGTGCGCGATGGCGGCGAGGGTCGCCACCTGGTCCGGGGGGAGGTCGCCGTCAGCGTCGATGAACCCGAGAAACCTCCCCCGGCCCATGGTGAACCCCACGCGCAGGGCCTCCCCCTTGCCGTGGTTGTGCTGGAGCCGGACGGTCCGCACCAGCTCGGGGGGCTGGTCCGCGAGCGCCTGCTCGCTCCCGTCGGTCGACCCGTCGGAGACCGCGATCACCTCGAACGTCGCGCCGGTGCCCGACAGCGTGTGGACCAGCTCGTCCACGGTCTCGCGGACGCGGTCACCCGGGTTGAAGTAGGGGACCACGACCGTGAGGTCGAGGGTCGGGCCGTCGGCCAGGGACACGCCCGACAGTCATACAGGCTCAGAGGTTCGGCCAGGCGTCGCGGCCCGCCTCGGGCCGCGGGTCGAGCGCCCAGGACCGGCGCCAAGCGGCCACGTCGGGGCCGCGGAGCGTCGGCGTGTCTCCCCGCGCGGC
>JASHYA010000290.1 GCA_030043315.1 Acidimicrobiales bacterium | reverse complement strand
GAAAGGAGGCGGGCGAGGTCTGCCGCCAACCGGGCGAGACCTGCACGCTGGTGGCCGTCCGGCTCCGGCAACCACGTGTCGACCACGGCCAGGAGGCCGAGCTCGAGGTCACCGGACCACACCGGCATCACGACGCACGCGAGCGAACGGTCCGCGGAGCCCACTTCTGTGGAGACTTCTGCGTTCCAGAAGAGATCGCGGCCCCGGGCCGCGGGGTGCGAGAGGCAGTTGCGCGCGAGCACCTCGACGCGCCGCGAGCCGTTCTCGGGCGGCATCGCATCGGAGAGGACGAGGTGCACGACACCCGTCGTGCTCACGACGAACGCCCCGAGGCCGAGGCACAGGTCGAGGGCGGTGTGCAACACCGCGTCGATCGAACCGCCCTCCAACCCTGCGTCGCCCACGCTCACCACTTTCACGACGTCACTCATGTTGCGGCCTGACCCACACGTCTGCTCGGGCCGGGGACCGAACCGGTACCGACGCACTCCGGCTCCCGCGGCTCTGCCCCGTATTGTTCATCGTTCCCGCCGTAAACGATCGCGCGACTCGGCGCAGTCGGTAAGCACCACCCCTCACCCCATCTGCCATACAATCCTCCACGCGGCGCATCGCGACAAGACCGAGCGGCACAACACCTGGCCAACTCGATCTCAACAGACAACGCGAGCGCCGTCCACCTGGGGGCGGGGCGGTCGGACGAGGCAGGTGCCCGTGGAGCCGGAGGGGTAGGGAATGATCGACTCGCCATCCACCGACCAAGAGGACCTGACCGCCGCGTCCGAGATCCTCGGCCGTGGCGACGGCGTCTCGTGGGCCTACGAACTGCTCGAGCACCTGGCGACCCGTCACCGGCTCGTCGACGCGTGGCTCGTCCTCGATCCGATTGCCGGCAGGGGTGTCGTGCCCGGCGTCGGTTCCCAGCTGTTCGGGCTGGGCGGCAGGGCGGTGCCCGACGACCGGGCCCGCGCCCTCCTCCTCCGCCCCGCCGGCGTCTATGGGGAGCCTCGGGGCCTCGACACCGCGACGAGCAGCGCGCTCGGCGCCATGTGCGGCGCCGTCTTCCGGGCGTCCCTCGCCTCCCTCGCGTCGGCGGTCGACCCCAGGTCCGGGCTGAAGAGCCGTCACGTGATCGAAGAAGCGGTCGCCCGCAGCGCGGCGTGCGGCGCCCGCTACGGATGGTCGTCCACGCTGGTCCTGCTCACCACGGCCGGCGACGCGGCGCCGGAAGAGCGTTGGCTCGCGCTCGGCGCCGCGCTCACCCAGGCGCTCCGCACCGGCGACGAGGCGGGGGTGTCGTCCCCCGGAGTCGCGCTCGCGATCCTCGGGAACGCCGGGCCCGACGCGGTGCGACCCTTCGTCGCCCGGGTCCGCGCGGCGCTCAGCGCCGGAGGCTGGGACGAGATCGACCTCCATGCCGCGACGGCGACGACGCCCGAGGAGACCGTCGATCCGGCAGAGCTCGGTCGGCTGGCCGCGGAGCGGCTCACCGAAGCCGGGGTCGTGCCGTCCGCGCTCGCCGAAGTGGCGTCGACACTCGAGCTCGAGCTGCGACTGCTGCCGGCTGTCGTCTGCGTCGAGATGGCCACACCCGTCGTCGTGGTCTCGAGCGCTCGCTCCGAGACGCTCCACGACGACGCGCTCCGCGCGGTCCGTGCCCGGCGCCTCCACGCGTCGGTCCAGGTGCGCACGTTGTCCGAGGAGCCGTCGGGCCACGAGGGCGCCCGGCAGGTGACGGACGCGCCGCTCGTCTACCGACGCGAGCACCCCAACGGGACCGGCGCGGCGCGGTCCGAGCACGCCGCACCCCACTCGATCTCGGCGATGGCGCCGAGCGGCAATCCTGCGACCGCGCCGCACGGCGGCACGCGCGTGGCGCTCCTCTGCGCCGAGTTCGACCCGTCGCGCGGCGCGAGCGAGGTGTCCCTCGCCTTCGGGGCCGCTCGAGGCACCGGCCGCGCGTCGGCGGGGCCGCTGGCCGGCGGTGCCCAGGCGACGCTGAACGCGCTGGAGGCGCTGGCGATCGACGTGCCCTTCTATCTCGTGTCGGCCGAGCGCGCCCACGGCGTCCCCGGTGAGCCGGTCGTGGTGGTCCTCGCCCCGAAGCGAAGGGGTGACGACGACGACGGTCCCACGGCGGAACGCCTCGGGGTCGCGACCGGCACCGGTGACGTCGAGGCCGCCAGCCGCGCGACGCTCGGCGCGTTGAACCGCCACCTGGCGCGCAGCGCCGCGGTCCTTTGACCGCGACGAGGACCTTCCGCTACGGCGCGTCGTTCTTCGACCGCGCGACCGGCCTGCGGTTCGAGGCGCACCATCCGCTGAGCCGGCCTGACCGGTGGCGGGCGTACTTGAAGGGCGCCGAGCGGGAGTACGCGCGCTACGGGATCGAGTCCCTGGTCGACCCGCGCGTGCTCGAGCGCGGTGACGGGGTGTCGCTCTTCTTCGTGGGGGTCGACGCCGGCGACCACGTCGTCACCGGGCTGCGGTGTCATGGACCGCTCGACGACCCCGCCGCGGCGCACGCGCTGGCCGAGATGGCCTCCTCGCCCGAATGGGAGGAGCACCGCGTGGCCACGGAGACCGCGTCCCCCTACGGCGTGATCGAGATCAAAGGAGCGTGGCGCGAGGGGAGCGGCAGCGGCAGCCCGCTCGTCGTGGCGGCCCTGGCCCGCTGCTGTGCCCACGCGATCGAGTGGCTGGGCGCGGAGGTCCTGCTCGCAACGGTCGCCGACCGGATGGAGCCGGTCATGGCGGCGGTGGGGAGCATGATGGTCGGGACGGAGTCCGTGCCGTTCCCATCCGACCAGTACCGCACGATCCTCACGGGCATGCGACGGCCCCGCTACCGCGGGTTCCTCGACGAGGCCCAGGGCAGGCTCCTGCGTGAGGACGCAGAGCAGCTCAGCCATCGGCCCGAGCGCCCGCTCACAGCCGGCTGGCGTCCGATCGTGCTCGACGTCCGGCACCGGTCGGACCGGCAGATCCTGACGAACCTCCGGACCGACCCCGGCGTCGACGTGGTCGACGTGCACGAGCGCCAGCGAGCCGAGCTCGTCCGCCTCCTCCCGCCGCCCGCCGAAGCGCTCCTCGAAGAGGCGTCGCGCTACGTCTACTTCCCGTGGCGCCGGACCGTCGTGCACATGCTCGGGCCAGGTGCCTTCGCGACGCTGCGGCTGGACAGGAACCGCCACCGCATCACCCGCCAGGAGCAGGAGCGGCTCGGACGACAGCGGGTCGGAGTGGTCGGGCTGAGCGCCGGCCATGCCGCGGCGGTGACGATCGCGCTCGAAGGACTCTGCGGTGAGCTCCGCCTGGCGGACCTGGACGAGATCGAGGTCTCGAACCTGAACCGGCTGCCGGCCTCGGTCCTCGACGTCGGCACGAACAAGGCGGTGGCCGCCGCGCGTCGCGTCGCCGAGCTCGACCCCTACCTGCAGGTCCACGCGGTAACGGACGGCGTCGACGCGGACAACGTCGACGAGTTCATCGCGGGGCTCGACGTCGTCGTCGAAGAGTGCGACGACCTCGGGATGAAGCTCCTGGTGCGCGAGGCCGCCCGTCGCCAGCGGGTGACCGTCGTCATGGAGACGAGCGACCGGGGCCTGCTCGACGTCGAGCGGTTCGATCTCGAGCCCGACCGCCCTGCCTTCCACGGGCTGCTCGGTGACGTCGACACCAAGGCGCTCGACTCGCTCACGGTCGCCGAGAAGGTGCCCTACGTCCTTGCGATCGTGGACGCGGCGCATGCGTCGGCGCGCGGCGCCGCCTCCCTGGCAGAGATCGGTCGCACCCTCGTGACCTGGCCGCAGCTGGGCTCCGAGGTGACCCTCGGGGGCGCCATCGTCGCCTCGGCGGTGCGCCGCCTCGGTCTCGGCGAGGACGTCCCGTCGGGGAGGACGCGCGTGGACCTCGACGCGATCCTCTCCTCGCTCGAGGACCCCCCTCTGGGGCAGGGCCCGGCGGTGGCCGCGTCCGTGCCGCAGGCGGAGCCGGCGCCCGCCGACCGGATCAAGGCGGTCGTCCACGCGGCCACCCTCGCCCCCTCGTGCGGCAACGGCCAGCCGTGGCGGTTCGAGCTCTCCAGCCGCGAGCTGGTGGTCGCGCTCGACCGCACGAGGAGCTGCGGGGCGATGGACGTCCGGTCCCGCGCGAGCTACGTGGCCCTCGGTGCGGCGCTCTTCAACGCGCGGGTGGCCGCCGCGGCCGCGGGCTGCCTCGGCCCGGTCGAGCTGTTCCCCGAAGGCCCGAGCTCGGATGCCGTGGCGACGCTCGAGCTCGGGAGCGGCTCCGACCCGCCGCTCGCGGAGCTCCACGAGGCGATGCTCGAACGATGCTCGAACCGGCGCCACGGGACGAGGGGCGCGCTCGACCTCGGCGTCGCCGACCGGCTGTCCCGGGCGGCGTCGGCGGAGCACGCGAGGCTGCACCTGATCACCGAGCCGGAGCGCCTGGCCGAGTGCGCACGGATCTTCGCGGCCGCCGAGCGGATCCGGTTCCTCAGCCCCGCGCTCCGCGAGGAGACCCTGAAGGAGATGCGGTGGCCGGGCGAGGACGTCCGGACGGGCATCGACGTCACGACCCTCGAGCTCTCGGGTGCCGAGCTCGCCTCCCTCGAGCTGTTGGGCCGGGGCGACGTGATCGAGCTCCTCGACCGCTGGGGCGGAGGTGACACCCTGGGCGACTACCTCGAGCGCGCGATGGCGTCGAGCTCGGCGATGGCCGTCGTCACGGCCGAGAGCGCGAGTCCGACGTCGTACCTGATCGGCGGGATGGCGCTCGAGCGGGTCTGGATCGAGGCGCAGCGGTCGGGGCTCGCCGTCCAGGCCATCGCCCCCGCCTTCCTCTACGCGGTCCAGGAGCTGGACTTCGAGACCCTCGGCGGCAGCCGCTGGGCCGAGGACCTGCGCATGCTCTCGGTCCGGTTCCGCCACCTCCTCCACCTCGGGACGCACACAGTGGCGGTCCTCGCGCTCAGGCTGGGAAAGGCCCCGCCGCCCCGGGTGCGCAGCGCCCGCCTCCCCCTCGAACAGGTCCTCCGGCGGAGAGCCGCCCCGGGAAATAGCGCCGCACCGTGAGAAAGAAATGTTCGGCACGCAATCATGATCTGTGCGAAGTCTCGCGGCGTGTCTGGCGCAGGGCTGCGCTGTGCAGGTACTATGGCGCACGTCGGGAGGATGGGGGATGGTGACGAGCGATAACCCCCTTTTGGGGGACAACCGTGTCGGCGAGGAAAATCTCGGGGAGATACTGACCGGCGCGCTCAGGCTGCTGAAGGGCGCGATCGCGGCCGAGTACATTCCCCCGACCTCTGTCCAGCCCCCGGTGGTCTGGGCCAACCTCGCCTACGCGGCGACGGCGGCGGCGTTGCACACCGCAGTGTCGGAGCGGCTCGCCGACGGCGGGCCGTGGGGCGAGATGTCGGCCGGTCCGAACCTTGCATGGATCGAGCCCATCCACCCCAAGCCCGACGAGGCCGACGCCTCGCGCTCGTCGGAGATCGCGGACGGTGCCGGCAAGGCAGCGATCGGCGCGCTCGCGATCGCGTTCGGCGAACGGCCGCCGCTCGCCGACGACGAGATCGAGACCGTGCGCCTGTTCGCCCGGCTCGCCAACGCGCTCACCACCCCGGTCGACGCGACACGCACAACGACCAAGCAGCGCCGCCTCGACGACCTCGTCTCCACCATCAGCGAGCGGTTGATGTCGACGACGGGGCCCACACTTCCGTCGGCGCTCGACTGGGCGGTCGAGGTCCTGTGCCAGTTCCTCGGGGCCGACGTCGCCTTCCTCCGGCGGAACGACCACGCACGCGGCATGAGCGTGCTGATGGGCTTCTACCCCGCGCGGGGCATCCCCCTCGAGGACGACCCGCTCGGGATCGTCCCGTTCGACGCCGACCCCATCTTCGCCGCCACGAAAGACCTGAAGGTCCCGTTGATCGTGCGGAACGCCGCGGAGACCGACGAGCGGTACCAGCAACGGGTCCGAGACGCGGGCTTTCAGGAGGAGTGGACCGGCGCGGGCGTCCCCCTGGTGCACGGCGACACCACCGAGGGGCTCCTCGCGTTCGTCTTCCTGGGCCGGTACACCTGGTCCGAGCACGAGATCAACGCGCTGCGCGCGGTGGCCGCGCTCCTCGTGCAGCTCCTCCACCGGATCGACGCCGAGGAGCGGCTGCGTCACATCGCCTTGACCGACGACCTGACCGGGCTCCCCAACCGCCGCGCGCTCCTCGAGGAGGTCGGCAATCGCCAGGTCGCGGCCAAGGGGCCGTTCGCGCTGCTCTTCATCGACCTCGACCGGTTCAAGGTCATGAACGACCAGCTCGGCCACAGCGCGGGCGACAAGGTGCTCCGGGTCATCGCCGACCGCATCCGCACGTCGCTCCGGCCGGCCGACTTCGCAGCCCGCCTCGGGGGTGACGAATTCGTGGTGGTCCTCGAGGACGCCGAGGGGGGCCTGGCCGCAGCCGCCGCGGCGAACCGGCTCCTCGAGCTCATCGCGCAGCCGATCGACCTCCGCGGGCAGCGGGTGGCCCACACCAGCAGCATCGGCATCGCGGTCACCGACGACACGAGCGTGACGCCGGAGGAGCTGCTCGGCCGGGCCGACATCGCGCTCTACGCGGCGAAGTCGCAGGGAAGGAACCGCTCCGTCGTCTTCGACCACGAGCTCGAGGCCAGCGTCGCCCAGCGCTCGACCATCGAGCTCCTGTTGCGACAGGCGCTGGAAGAGGACGCCCTACGGGTGATGTACCAGCCGGAGTTCGATCTCCAGACCGGCCGCCTGCTCGCGGTCGAAGCGCTCGTCCGGTGGTACCGGGCGGGCGAAGGCTTCGTCGAGGCGGCGAAGTTCGTGCCCGTCGCCGAGGAGACGCACCTCATCACGGACATCGACCGCTGGGTGCTCGAGGAGGGGTGCAAGCAGCTCGCCACGTGGCGGCACCTCTACGGTCAACGGGACATGGTCATGCGGGTGAACATGTCGCCCGCCCAGCTCGGCGTCTCCGGGATCGTGCGGCTGGTCGCCGACTGCCTCAGACGGTCATCGCTCCCTCCCGACAAGCTGTGCCTCGAGATCACGGAGCAGGCGGTCATCGCGGACGTCGATCAGGCCGTCCGCGTCCTGGAGGACATCCGCTCCATGGGGGTGAAGCTCGCGATCGACGACTTCGGCACCGGGTTCAGCTCCATGAGCCAGCTGAAGACCCTGCCCGTCGACGTCTTGAAGATCGACCGCGTCTTCGTCGACCGGATCGCCAACGACCCGACGGACCAGGCGATCGTGGAGACGATCGTGCGGCTCGCCAGCGCCTTCAAACTCGAGGTGGTCGCCGAGGGCATCGAGAACGCCGGGGATCTGTCGACCCTGGTCCGTCTGGGCTGTCACCGGGGGCAGGGGTACCTGCTCTCCCGTCCGATGCCCCCGGACGAGCTGCAGCCGATCATCGTCGAGGGGGGCATCGATCTCGACGCGCTCAG